>NZ_SYUT01000012.1:36412-215720 GCF_005146325.1 Vibrio genomosp. F6
CAAGCATCTTCGCCAAATGTCGTATCTAGACTCCAGTACATCGACTCTACTAACCAGTGTGAACGCGTTGCATTTAACAACTCTTTAGCATTTAAATTCTTCGAACTAATGTAGTATCTCACCGTAATTTCTGACTCTTTCGCCACGGCTTCTTCTTGTCTTACAGAAACGACGATACCCATTGTTTTTAACTCTGGCCAATCAAACGCTAAGTCACCTAAAACACTCAAATCGGTGTTCGTTAAAGCCAATCTAGTTTCTTATCTACCACGTGATTTTTCTTGTGTGCTGTAAGAATCACCATCGTGTTTTTGTAGCATGCTCATATCGAAATAATTATCGAATGCTTGCTCTAAACGACCTTGATTACCTTTCACCGCCAACAAGTAATCTGCGTTTTTGTTTAGCACTTTTTGAGCAATTTTCTTTTGGCATCACATCACATCACATCACATCACATCACATCACATCAATTGTGACCAAACAACCTGATATATCAAGCAGTTCGAGCAATTCTGGGATAGCTGTGATCTCGTTCGATTTCTTGTAAACTTTATGCTGTCCGAGACTAACACCATTTTCAGTAGCAAAAGCGTTCACCATGTGAATCGCGCCAAGGCCACGAGAGTCATCATAAGAGCCTCTGACGGTTTTGCCATCAATGGCAATCACTTCACCTTTAGTCAGCTCACAGCAATCTTTCATCCACTCGATAAAGCATTTCTGCAGTCGAGTAGCATTAATCACGCCCATCGCTCTGGCTATCGTCGATGTTGAAGGTACACCATGGTTAAAATCACCAAATCGCTTCAAGAAATCCAACTTAGCTTCACCGTAAAGGCTAATCGCTTTCCAGTCGTCTTGGCCCGAAAGCACAGCACAAATTGTTAACAGAATGATATCAGTTAACTTGTGTTCGACTTTGCCTTGTTGTCGGTAATCTGGAATGACATCGAAATGCATAAATGGGTGCTGGTTACTCATCGTTGGACCTCCAATTTGTCTATGGAAGTATTAGAAAACACTGAAAATGATCTACAAATCGATCATCGGACAATTAATTGTTATGTGATCACGCTAACTAGTGAAGTTCAAAAATTGAGAACTCACTACGCCACAAACCCTTTAAACATGGGCATATTCATGAATCTTCCCTGCATGGACTGATTTTTCCCTAAATTACACATAATATTTAATCACTCGATACCAAATTTCTGACCATCTTTGCTGGGTTGCCTGCAACCAATACACCA
The DNA here is from genome assembly GCF_005146325.1 of Vibrio genomosp. F6. NCBI lineage: Bacteria > Pseudomonadati > Pseudomonadota > Gammaproteobacteria > Vibrionales > Vibrionaceae > Vibrio > Vibrio genomosp. F6. The sequence goes on from NZ_SYUT01000012.1 coordinate 37,666, forward strand.
TCAGGCACATTTTTAGTGACAACAGAGTTAGCAGCAACAATAGAACGAGCTCCTATGCTAACACCTTTGAGAACAACGACATTCATACCCAACCAAACGTTATCTTTAATTTCGATTGCGCCGGAAGATACTATCTCTTTACCTGAAATTCGATTAATATAGTCCAAATCATGTCTATCATTGTCAATGATAGTACAATTAACCCCGATGAATACATTATTACCTATACTAATCCTTTCTCGAGAAGAAATAACTCCACCGCTTATACCACAGTTATCACCAATATATACCCTCCCCTTACCATTTGCTGAAATGTATGTCCTTTGCTTAATACCAGCACTGTTAGACCAACTTGCGGTTCGGAATTTGCAGTTACTTCCAATAGTTATTTTTGACTCATTATCAAGTGTTACAAGGGGCAAACCATAAAATTCGCAACCATTTTTTATGCTTACATTCAAACTAGATAAATATAAATACATCCATTTATCACATAGAGTCTTTACCACTCTATTCTTTAAATTAAAACACCTATATATAATTCTCATTTACTGCACAACCTTTTAATTCTATAAAATATATATTTAGTTATACGCTTAATTCCAAAAAACAACATAACCATCTTAAAGCACTCAAAATTGTATAACATCAATCTAAAGTAATGGGAATCAAAAAAATCGGTATAAAGTTTATCTGTAAATTCTTTTCTCGCTTCTTTATTACTTATTATATTTCTAAGACTTAACATCCCTAGATATATCTTGTAGTTAGAAAGCCCTGAGCCATATGATGCATTACCCGCCCTCCACGCGACGTAGAATTCACCATTCAACTTCCTAATACATTTAACTCGCAACCTTCCGCTCTTTGATATGAAGGATAGTAGGACTCCAACATGAGGAAAGATCGAACTGCTAAAAAATAAACCTGTCTCGATATGTTTACACACTTTACGAGAATAAATATTAGATGAAATAAGTCCAAGCATAGATAGCGAAGAAAATGTATTATAAAACTCACTCTCGTCATAGTTCGTTTTATCATATGAAAGATACTTTTCACCAACAACTTCAGCTCCTATGTACAAATAGTCGCAATTATTTGCCAGTAAAACTTCATCTATCACATCGAAATCAACAAAATCATCATCACTTAATATCCAAAGAAAGTCTGAATCATTTTTCATAAACCCTTTTAAGATATTTCCGGACAAGCCTATGTTTATTGGATTAGTATCATAGTCAACAAAAATCCTTTCCTGTTCTTTAATCAACAACTCAACGTTACTGTAGCTTTGTTCGGAGGCGTTGTTCGATATGATAACCTTTACATTTTCATATTTGGTTACATTTGAGTTTAACTTTTCGAACAAGTTACTTAGCAGTTGATATAAAATATCAGTTCTATTGTAAGTCGGTATATATATAGTTAGGCTATTCAAGTTCACTCTTCTTTTTACTTAAGTTATTTACAACAAATGGTGAAATTACAGCAAATGGCAACAAACACAATATAGATGAAAGGACAACTCCTTCTATGCCAAAATCAAAGTACTTCACAAAAAAATATGATATTGGGATATTCAATATAGCGCCAACAATACTACAATAAGTTTGCAGCTTTAGTGAGTTTATGCTATTCAAGAAAATCGAAAAAATATTACTCCAGATACAGATCATAATGAAAGAAAATATAGCTTTTGCACCCACAATGCTATATAAAAACCCATCGCCTAGCCAGTGACTAAATATTATAGGAAGAAAGCTATATAGCATAATAGCTAAAATAATCATCATAACAAAAAGTAGTACTTGCTTAACTAGCATCTCCCTAATCCAGGAAAACTCTTCCTTTATATACTTCTCAGAATAAATTCCCCACAATGGATTGTTTATTAATGAGTGCGCTATCAGAAATAGGCTCGCAAACTTGTATATTAAGTCATATTCAGCAGCATCGTCTAATCCTACAAAACTACCGATAATAATCCGATCAGTAGTAAATAGTACCAAATAGCTAAACTGCATGACTAAAAAAGTACCACTAATTTTCGCAATCGGCTTAATTTCATATATGCTACTAAAGCTATATTTGGTTGGAATAAGAACACGATTATTACGAAAATATAAGACTGTATTTTGCAATGCGGCAGATAGTATTGCTATAGATTGTATTAAAAACAGTTCATTTATACCAATAGAAAAGAATCTATCGCAAATCAATATCGCACATAAGTTGACAATAGCAGCAAATGCAAAAGTTCGCTCTTTTAAACTAGCTTGCTTTGTCACATTAGCTATAGCATGGACAATAGAAAATACAAAGTTAGCTAGAACGCTAAATAAAAACACAAGCAAGGGCATCGAATCTATATTTATGTTATCGATTACTCTTTCATAACAAATTGAATATGCAAACAAAAACAAGAAGAATAATGCAATTGAAATACAAGATAAAAATAAAAAAGCCCCCCAAATAAGCACTTTTGCTTCTTTTAGTTTTCCCTCAATAATAAGTTTGCTCAACTTATTTTTAATACCATTAATGAGTCCAAAATCAAACAAGCTAAGCCAAGATACCATTGAAATAACTATAGACCAAAGCCCATATTCTGATTTACCAAGTGAACTTAAGATAATCGGTGTAGTGACAAATGGAACCAACATGCTTATCCCCTTGAAAAAAAAGGACATCTTTACTGTTGCTTTGTAACTTGTCTTATCATCATTCAATGTATTCTCTTTAGTTTTTTCCATTCTGTTTATTATCTCGCACTAAAAACTTTCTGAACACCAAAGCTCTTTAATTCCTTCTTTTAGAGAAACCTGTTTTTTCCACCCTGGTAGTGTTTGGTACACACTTTCAGGAAGTGTCATGACTTCTCTATCACGATAAGGGCGCCCCCCCCAATTTATATTTATTGGCAAATTAAATTCACTTTCTATTAATTTGGTTAACTCTTTTAGAGATATATCGTCACCAGTCAGAATTGTAAACTCTTCACTCTTAGGTGCTTCTGCAAGACTTACTCTTTTCAAAGCGATATCCAAAGCTCTAACTGCATCACAGATATGACATGTTTCAAAACGTTGCTCTCCTGGGCTCATATCAAGAGAAGTGCCATTTTTAGCCGTCTCAATGAGTAACTGGATGATCTTTTTCCGTTGATCTGTTTTTCCATAAGTATCATTGAAATGGAGATTTAAGCAATTCCAGCTATACGCATCAGAATAGAAGGCTAATAGCTCTTGGAAAGCTTGTTTAGTTGCAGCATAAAGGTTGGCGTATTTATAGTGCTCATCATTAAATTTTTGCCATGTTGTACCCACATTGACGATTCTATTTTTGCCAGTTTTTTTCATTGCTTCAAGCAACTGTGTTCCAAAAACAATATTGGCCTCAAGCAAGGGGGTTATATCTTCTTCTTGGTGTGTTGCACGGTAGAAAGTTGCTAAATGAAGGACAATATCAATCTCTTTCAGTGCATACTTAATCGAATTGATAGTTCCGTCGTAATGATGAGTTATTGCGCCAGGTATCGAAACATCTCTACTTCTTACTAACGCATTTACCTCGTAGTATTCATGCTGTGCAGCGATAAATTGCTGACCAATAAAACCAGTCGCGCCTGTAATTAGCACTCTCATTCAAATGGACTCTCATAATCAGTTAATGTCGGAAATGCACTATCTCGCTCAGAAATGATTAGCTCACTTAATTCTATAACATCAAGTTCTAGGCCTATACTTGACCACAAGATCCCCTTATCAAGCTCTGGTGCATACACATGATCCGTCTTGTATAAGAGTGTGGCGTACTCTGATAGCGTTAGGAAACCGTGTGCTAGCCCTTGAGGCAGATAGACAAGTTGTGGTTGTTCAGAGCTCAACTCGACAGTAACAACTTTACCGTAGGTGCTTGAAGACTTTCGAATATCAACAAAAAAATCAAGTACTTTGCCTTCCAGGCAAGTCACAATTTTATTGTGCGCAGCAGGTGGCTCTTGAAAGTGAAGACCACGTAGCACGTTCTTTTTTGAAACCGAGTAAAACTCTTCTTGAAGGTTAAACTCAGAAATTTCTGTGCCTTCAAAGTGATTTGGGTGGAAAGTTTTGATAAATGCCCCGCGCAGATCTTCGAATTTAGGGAGATCGATGAGGTAGCATCCCGATATTTCTAGTTGTGTTACATTCATAAAATAAAGCCAATGATTTCTCATTGGCTATCCATTCTCTATAGATATGCTTTAGAAGCTGACACCAAAAAACTCTTCGAACTTTTCAATAATGAAATCTAAATGATCTTGCCCCAGGCCTGGGTAAACGCCAACCCAGAAGGTGTTGTTCATAATTAAGTCTGTATTAGTCAGTTCACCAACTACTCGATATTCGACATTTTCAAAATATGGTTGGCGTGTCAGGTTACCTGCAAATAGAAGGCGAGTACCAATCTTGTATTGATCCATAAACTTCAATAAGTCTACGCGGTCAATACCTGAATTTTCACGGATTGTAATAGGGAAACCAAACCATGATGGATCAGAATGTTCCGTCGCTTCAGGAAGAATAATAAATTCCTCACAAGAGGCTAAACCTTCTTTTAGATATACATAGTTATCTTTACGTACTTGTACTAGCTCTTCAACTCTGTCCATTTGAGCCAAACCACAAGCAGCCTGCATATCGGTGATTTTTAGGTTGTAACCTAAATGTGAGTACGTGTATTTATGATCGTAACCTTGAGGTAGAGATCCTAATTGCATATCAAAACGTTTCTTACATGTGTTATCACAACCTGGTGCACAGTAACAGTCACGGCCCCAATCACGGAAAGATTCAATTAGTTTACGAAGTTCATTGTCTTTAGTGAATACTGCCCCCCCCTCACCCATCGTAATATGGTGTGCAGGGTAGAAGCTTACTGTAGAGATATCACCAATGGTACCTACCATTTTACCGTTATAAGTCGACCCAAGAGCATCGCAACAGTCTTCAATGAGCCATAAATTGTACTTATCAGCTACACGGCGCGCTTCTGTAAGATCAAATGTGTTACCTAATGTATGAGCCACCATGATAGCTTTGGTTTTATCTGAAACGGCAGCTTCAATCATTTCTGGCTTAATTTGGTAAGTAGGAATATCTACATCTACAAATACTGGCACTAAACCATTTTGAATTGTTGGGTTTACTGTCGTAGGAAAACCAGCCGCAACAGTAATCACCTCATCACCTGGTTTTAATTGACGATCACCAAGTTTTGGAGATGTTAATGCTGTAAGAGCTAAAAGGTTTGCAGAAGAGCCTGATGTTGTCGTTAATACGTATGGAACACCAATGTATTCTCCTAAACGTTTTTCAAATGCATCATTAAAACGACCTGTTGTTAACCATCCATCCAGGGAGGCTTCAACCATTAATTGAAGCTCTTTAGCGCCTAGCACTTTACCAGAAGGCGGAACAACGCTTTCACCACCAACAAACTCTTTCGGTGCATATTCTAATGCTGCATATTGCTCGACAAGCTCTGCAATTTGACTTCTTAATTCTTCTTTCGACATTATTATTTACCTACTCGTGCTGTCATGTATTCTTTAATTTCATTAATAGTGTATTGCTTCATGTCTTCTTTATTAATCCATGCTTTCTGCCAATTCACTATCTTATTCAATGTGGTGGTTAAGTCCCAAACAGGCTGCCAATCCAAACACATTTTTGCTTTTGAGCAATCTAGCTTAAGGTAATGAGCTTCATGTGGATGCTTACCTTCACTCAAGAACCACTCAGCGCTTTCACCCCATTCTTTCTTCATGGTTTCAACGATCCACTGAACAGGCTGAGCATCTTCTTCCTTTGGACCAAAGTTCCAACCTTCTGCATACTCAGGCCCATAATTATAAAGGCGTTCAGCAACTGTTATATAACCAGATAACGGCTCTAGTACGTGTTGCCAAGGTCGAATAGCGTGTGGACTTCTAATTTCAACTTTGTTGCCTTTCGTAAAGGCATTTAACATATCTGGAATAAGTCTATCATCAGCCCAATCACCACCACCTATAACATTGCCAGCTCGAACAGACGCTAATGCACAGCCATGCTCATGATACTTATCTTTGTTGAAAAAAGACTGGCGATAAGATGATGCCACTAATTCTGCACAACCCTTACTATTGCTGTATGGATCATAACCGCCCATGGCTTCATCTTCACGATAGCCCCATACCCATTCGCGGTTTTCATAACACTTATCGGAAGTGATATTAACCACAGCTTTAACACCACCTACTTGCTTAACAGCCTCTAAAAGATAAACCGTACCCATTACATTGGTAGAATAAGTCTCCATTGGCTCATCATAAGACAATCGCACCAATGGTTGAGCTGCCATATGAAAAACGATTTCAGGTTTAAAGTCATTCATCACTTGACGTAGATGAGTAAAATCTCGAATGTCACCTTCTTCAGAAGACATCCCAGCCCATACTTCTGCTTCTTCAAAAAGACTTGGCGTTGTAGGTGCTGGAAGTGAGTAACCTTTTACAATTGCACCCATTTCCTGAAGCCATAAAGATAACCAGCTTCCTTTAAAGCCAGTATGCCCGGTAACAAAAACTTTCTTACCTTTCCAAAAATCTGGATTCATAGCTTACTCCCAAATTTTCCAAGGTGCTTTACCTTCTTGCCATAACTCTTCTAAATAAACCTTATCGCGAAGAGTATCCATTGGTTGCCAGAAACCATGATGCTCGTAAGCCATTAGTTCACCGTCTTCAGCCAACTTATTCAATGGATATTGTTCCCAAGTACAACTATCGCCATCAATGTATTTAAGAACATCTGGAGACAACACAAAGAATCCACCGTTAATCATAGCTCCATCACCTTTCGGTTTTTCTTTAAAGCTATTCACTTGACCTGCATTGATATCTAATGCGCCAAAACGACCTGGAGGGAATGTTGCCGTTAATGTCGCTTTTTTACCATGAGATTTATGGAATTCAATTGTTTTAGCAATATCAATATCACCTACACCATCACCGTAAGTAAAACAGAATGCTTCTTCGTCTTTTATATGCTCAGCGACACGCCCTAAACGACCACCTGTCATAGAGCTATCACCGGTATCGACTAAAGTAACAGTCCAAGGCTCTGCACGCTTACGGTGCACCTTCATCTCATTTTCTTTCATGTCAAATGTAACGTCTGACATATGTAGGAAGTAGTTAGCAAAGTACTCTTTAATCACATAACCTTTATAGCCACAGCAAATCACAAAATCATTAATACCATGGGCAGAATATTGCTTCATTATATGCCATAGAATCGGTTTTCCACCAATTTCGACCATTGGTTTTGGTTTTACTGAGGTTTCTTCACTTAAACGTGTTCCTAAACCACCAGCTAAGATGACTGCTTTCATTAGTAGCTCCAAGCTATAAAAATTATTTTGCGGGTGTGAATGCATCAGAGAAAAATGATTCTGATGGCAACTGATTGTTAATAAATAGGTCTTTGGCTTGGTTGATCATGGAAACCGAACCACAAGCATACACTTCATACTCTATTAAAGATTTGAAATCACGCATGACCGCTTCTTGTACATAACCTTTATAAAAAGTACCTTCAGACTCTTCTCTAGAAAGTGCTGCGGTAAATTTAATGTTTTGATGCTGTTCGACTAAATCGATTAGAGCTTCGCAATACAGCTCGTTTTTGTATTGCATTCCCCAATAGATGTGAATATCACGAGGGTCTTGCTTTTCAACAAGGTCTTCAACAACAGCTTTCACAGGAGCAATGCCCGTACCTGTTGCAATAAGAACTAAAGGCTTGGTGTTACTCTTAACAAAGAACGTACCTTTTGGCCCTTCCATTCTCATTAACTGGTTTTCTTTCACTTGCCCAAAAAGAGCATCTGACATTTTACCATCAGAAACTTTGCGGATGTGAAGCTCAATCTCTTTTGTTTCTTTCTTAGCATTTGCAATAGAGTAACTACGTTTGATACCTTTGTAGCTTAAGTCTACATATTGGCCAGAAAGGTAATCAAACTTGGCGGTTGGAGGGAAGCGAAATGTAAGAATAACAATATCATCAGTAGGGTATTCAACACTGACTACCTTACAAGGAACTGTTTGTTGTTTAATATGAGCAAGCTCCGGATAGTAATGAGCTTTCAATATAGCATCTGATTGTGCCTTAGATTGACAAGTCAAAATTTGTCCTGACGTAACTATATATCCATCTTCGTTCTCAATAGAACCAGACAACACCTCTGCCGAGCAAACACCACAGTCGCCAGTTTTACAGCTATGCTCTAATGGGAGTGAATTTGATAGCGCATCCTCTAACAGATTTTCTTCGCTTTTATAGCTTACACCTGCGGGTTGAATTTCAATGTTATATTGCATTTCTTAAGTTCTATTTATGAAAATTTCGACACTTCAATCTCAGACATTAAAACCCATCTGAGACACTTTTTATTCATTTTGAGACAGTCCATTTCAGACAATCCCTTATAAACCCTAGTTTTTACTTACTTTTCAAAAAGAGCCCCAATAGGCCTATCTTTCAACGTCCAGTTCATCTTCTTTTTTAAAAGCAAACCGAACTAAAACCACAGCCACACCCAGCATGCCACCCAGTAGGGTTGCTAACACGCAGATTAACGCACGTTTAGGGCCTGCTTTCTCTTCAGGGATAACCGCCGGGTCTACGGTTTTAAATGCAAATTCGGTTTCAACTTCTGCCAGCATAAGGTTCTTAGTTTGCTCTTCAATTAATTGAAAAAAGACTGTACGCATGTCTGATACGTTGGTTTTTTCTAACTGCTTCTCTAAATAACCAATATTACGCTTGGTCTCATTGAGTGATTTTTCTTTCGTCCATGCGTTTAAATCTTGCACTAATAGTTCAGCCCACTGTTGGGCAATCACTGGCGAGAAATGAGTAACAGACAAGGTCACTAAACCGGTATCTTTTGCTTCAGAGCTACTAAGGAGTTTTTTAAAGGCTTTATATGCTTCCCAATCAGTTGGAATTTGAGATTTACCCGGTTTTACTTCTCGAACCCATTGCTCTGTTTTTACATCGTAGAGTTCAGGATCAATCACTAACGAATTGTCGCCTTCGTTCCACTCCGTTGCCGCCATCAGTGGCACAAGTAAGTTATGCTTGGTAATGAAGGTATTTAAAAACTGACGGGAATTCAGCACCGCAAGAGACATACCCTTATTGTCGGTACTGCCTCCGCCTAAATTGATGCCAGCCAGTGAGGCTAAACCACCAAACTGCGCCGCCATTGCAGCCATACCACCCTTACCGCCGTCACTTGAAGAGGCAAGTACAACCTCGGCTTTATAGGTATTGGGTTGAGAAAGCGCATATAGAACGCCGCCTACCGCAAAAACAAACGTTGTCGCGATAATGAGCCACTTACCACGCCAAAGCGCGACAAACAGTTCACGTAGATCAATCTCATCACTGCTATCTTGGATAGGGTATTGCGCTGAATATGGGTAAGGTTGATTTGATTCTTGTAACGTAGGCTTATTCATAAAGAGACTATATTTTGAGTAATATGAAATATTGAAATGCAGCACCACAAGTAGGCGCTGCATTATACAAATAACGAGAGTTAGTCTTTAACCGCACTCCACGCGACACCAATTTGGTACAAGATTTGAGTCGCAGACGTTAGGGTACTTAAACCATCTAGGTAATCGGTATCAATTGGAACAATAATGGTATCACCCGGCGCCAATGGCTTCTCTTTACGGCTAAACCAGAATGAGTTATTTGGCAGGTCAACCGAGCCATCCGCTCTGACAATATAGATACGGTCAGTATCCGCTTGTTTTTTGGTGCCACCAGCGGTTGCTAAATAGTCTTCAACCGTCATACCCGGCTTGAAGGTGTGATTCGAAGCATATTGCACTTCACCCATTACACTAATGGTTGGGTTAAGGGCTGGAATATACAGCTTATCACCTTTTTCAAGCATCACATTAGCCGATCTATATCCTGCCATCGCTTCTTGCAAGTTGATCACTAATCGACCTACTGCTTCTGCTTTTGCTAACTCATCAGCAATGGAGAGCGCATCCATCGGGCTTGTAGTATAGGTCGCTGATGAATTTTGACGGCGCAGCGCTAAGCCACCGATCTCTTGTTTAAGCTGTAAGTTAAGTAAATCTAAACGCTCTTGCTCTTGGCGCTTCAAACGCTCACGGCTAAAAATCGCCCCTTGAGGGTAAGCAAACTCAGTAAAGCCACCTGCTCGTTGAATAATATCTTGCAAGGTTTCACCGCGTTGGAAAGTATAAGTCCCCGGGAAGACCACTTCTCCTTGCAACTCAATGATCATATCTCGTTGCCAATTCGGTTTCGTTTTCACTACGATATGATCTTGCGGCTGCACCGTGACCGTTGAATTACCGTCAAGCTCATCACTTAAAGAGAAGTTGATATGAGAGACTGAGAATTTATCATTTTGCGTATTACGGCGAGTCAGAGTTGAGCTCTTAAGATAAGCTTGCTCTTTTAATCCCCCAGCGGCAGCAATGACCTTACTGATGCTTTCACCTTTTGGTAAAGGGTAGATTCCTGGGAACTTCACAGCACCGGAGATTTCAATCAGTCTGGCAGGATGCTCAAAGGTAGATTGAGCTTTCAAGCGTTCAATGATTGGGCTGAGTAACTCTTCACGGCTGGTTTTACGAATCTCACCACCTTGAGAGAGAATCTGTTTATCATTAGATACCTCTAACTTGTCAGTATCTTCCGCAAGGATTACCGCGCCAGTTTCAGCATCGACATACTCTTTAACCACAGATTCAGCTTTAGCACTAGCTTTTTTATTGGCATAAGCACCAAACCAATAATCCAACTCAATGCCGTTATCCAAAATAAACAGTTGATCGCGTTCCGCCAGCAAAAGATTATCTTTTGAGTGAGGCTTAGTGATCGCGTTAAGTAGATTAAATTGATAAACGTCGATGTCACGGTTGTCATTTTTCTCACGCACGAGCAGCGCGTATTTTAGATCGGCACTCTGTTTTAGATCGGTTTCAATTGAGCCAATGACATCACTGATTCGCATCCCTTTAGTAAAGTTGAATGCCCCTTGTCTCACGACCTCACCACGAACCGCTACCGCGTTTTTCAGTGAGTTGGATGACTGTGCAATATGAATGTCATCTCCATCTTTTACCACAAATCGACGATCCGCTGACTTTGCGAGATCTAAAGTGATTTGCTGAATACCGTTAGAGGTAAAACGTCGAACACTAACTTGAGAAAGATAAGCTTGTGGCTTCGCGCCTCCAGCAATACTCAATAACTGACCAATGGTAGTGTTATTCTTTAATTCGTAGAGTGCGGGACGAACCACTTCACCGTCAAGGGTCACATTCGATGCTTTAGCTGGAACGAAAAGCGTATCTCCTGCTAATAGGCGCACATCACTTGAGGTATCCCCCTTAAGCAGCAAGTCATACATATCTAATGTAGCGACCACCTTACCTTTACGCTTCAATTGAATGTTGCGCAGGCTACCCGTCTCTTTTATTCCACCGCTCGCAAGTAGCGCCTGAGTCATAGAGGTCAAGCCGTTGACGTTATAAGCCCCCGGTTGAATGGTTTCCCCAACGATGAAGACTTGCATTGCGCGCATCGAACCCATAGAGACAACAACATCCACACCCATGATTTTTTGTTTAATGACATCTATAACTTGGGTGCGAAGTTGCTCAAACGTTTGTCCTGATACCGCTAACGGGCCAAAATCAGGGAAGTGAATAAAGCCTTCACGATCGATAGTTAAGCTTAACTCTTGGCTCGTCTTACCATAAACCTGTACTTTGATTTCATCTCCAGCAGCCATAACATAGTCAAGAGGAACAGGTAGGTTATCTACATTAGTAAATTCTAATGGTTCACCGAGTAAGACATCATAACCAAAGGGCTTAAGCTGATCCGATTTATTCACGTTTGAAGCAGGGCGTGATTTCAATTGCGCTGTAGTGCGTTCTATTTGAGGCGCAGCGGCTTTCTTTTCGTTAGCCGGACTTGAACCTTTGCCACTGATAACGCTGATATCAACACCATATTGACGAGCAAGTTGTTCTTGCTGCGCTTTAGGTAAGCTTTGAAATTGTTGCAACTGTGCTGGCGTTGGGTTAAATGCTAATGCACCGGAGCTTATGGCACTGGCTATCAGAGCGAAGACTGTTTTTTTACTGAACATGTATGCTGTTGCCTGTTTCAATTAATGCTTTAGTTAGAGGCTAATGGTTCTAGGTTCTAGGTTCTAGGTTCTAGGTTCTAGGTTCTAGATTCTAGGTTCTAGGTTCTAGGTTCTAGGTAGATTGAAGCTAAAACCTAAACTCATAGCCAGTCCAAATATTCGTTTCGTTGTCTTGTTTCATTTGAGTATAATCCACACCAAAATGAACCATGCCAGATAAAGCAGGGAGCCTATAGGTGGCTTGTGTGACTTTTATTGTGTCACTGTCAATGGTTGATTTTTTGTAGCTCACACTCATGTTGTGATCGTTGTTCAACTGAAGATAGATCGCTGCAGAAACGCTATCGTCCAATTGATAAGTATTCTGATACTGCTGCTTATTCACAGATGGATAATCAATGGCTTGAGAACCACTCTTCCATTGATCTTTCTCTTGCTCAGATGTCGCTTGTTGTGACTCAAGAACCAGACGAGCGGTATGCTCAGCCACCTCAACACTCCCACTCCACCCTATCAACCAAGCGCCAACGGAGGATAACTCAGACGTTGAAGCCAGTTCTGTATACACACTGTGATAGAGAGAGGAGAAATGAGGCAAGGTCAGTTTGCCATCCACAGCGAACTGCCCCTCTCCTTGCTCGCCTAATTTATCGAACCAATGCTGGTAGGTGATCCCAAACTCAAACATCGAGAAAGGTTTCGCGACAAAACGATTGGCACTGTGGTAATCAAAATCGGCCTCATCTAACTTACTGAGTACCGTTTCGATGCTCCATATACCTAGCAGGCTGCTATTGTCGAGCGTATCTCCACCGATATAGTTCACACTGAACTCTGGTGTTGATTTCGCGTAAGAGCCCAAAATCAAGTTATGCTGCCAACCCTGCCCCCACCAACGATCTAAGATGCCGAAAGAGAACAGCCAAGATCCGGCGTTCAAAGAGAGGTATGAGTCGTCCCATACCACCTCTGTCTCACCATTGTAATCGCTGTAACCGGATGATAAACGAAAGGCAAAATCATTATCTAGATGTTCATAACTTGCGTAAGCGCCCCACTCATCTCGGCTAAATTGGCCGTAGCTACCCGATGCGCTATTCCATGAACTGCCCCATGAGTTACCCAGAGCCTTGGCTTCGTTACCGTAAACCAATTTCGCCCGGCGGTTCCCACGATTAAGCTTTGCCGATTGAAGTGCATGCTTTAACTGTTGGTTTGCGACCACGATACTAGAACTATCGTGTTGAACATTTTGGGGTACTAAGTTTGCAAGATCATCACCAAACAGTGACCATCGGGCAGGATAGTGGTTGACCGGAGACGAGATTTTTCCGGAATCAGACAATAAAAGAAGAGAGGAGCGTAAGAATGGATCTTGAGACTCAAGCCAAGGGGAAGAAAATACAGAGGAAGAGGTCAACATAGCAATAGTGAGAGCCAAGTTACTTGGCCTTAGCCACCCATATTTTTGCATGTACTTATCCTTGTAGAACTAACCATTACGTTCATATATAAAGAGTTTTCATTCGCAGCGAGGCAAGCACGTAAATACGCTACCGCCCATTGGTGTCAACGCAAACCACACTGCGCCATCTGTCGCGAGTCGAGTCGCCCAGATGTTTCATTCAATTTTAATTATTCTTTTTATTTTATACTCAAAAAAGAGTGTGGTTATTATCCATATTTGCGTCTACGGTGCAATTAATAACATAAAAAACGGAGCTAGTAATAAGGAAGAGTGTTCTGTAATCATCAAAAACATACGCCTTTGGTTTACAATATGCCTCCGGTTACATTATCATCAGCAATTGAAGTTTAATATGAGCTTCAAACATCGATGTTTAAAACTGTATATTTAACAAGGAAAAGATATGAAACGTATCGCTCTAACAATGCTAGTTGCACTTGCGGCTTCTACTTCTGCTTTCGCAGCAACTGAAACTGCAGCGGCTGGTGCTTCTACTGGTGGCGCTGCTGGCGGTACTGCTGCGGCTGGTGCTGCGGCTGGTGCTGCAACAACAACGGCTGTTGCTGTTGGCGCTGCTGTAGCAGTAACAACTGTAGCAGTTGCTTCAGGCAGCAACGACGGTACTACTGGTACTACTGGTACTGCTAAATAAGCCACTACATCATGGTTCAAACAGCTTTAATCGCGATTGTTTGTACCTGATTAGATAATAAAAACCAACGTGAAAGCGTTGGTTTTTTGCTATGGCTCGCTCTTTATTAGCACCACAATTAATAATAAACTAACGCTCAAAGTCTAGGTCTCAACATATCCTCTTAAGGCTTACTCAAAAATTTAATACAGGGCTGTTTTCTCTCATGAAATTCAATCATTTTGGTAGTTCTACTTGGAAAGTCGCAGGCTTGCTAGGCGTGGTACTACTCACTGGCTGCGTACAAAAATTTTCGCATGTGAATGACACCATCAAAGAGGCCGTCTATGGCTTTGATGATATCACTATGACAACTGAAGATATTAACAAGCTGCCTTATGCCAGCAGCTATATGCGCTTTAACGATGGCGCTCGCGTGTTTATGGTGTTGGCGTTTGCTGAGAAAAACCCAGCAACGGGAAGTACTCAACTTAAGTGGGTATCATCAGACAATGCGATGGTGGTGACTGAGAATGGCAAAGTAATCAAAACGTTGAAACTGCCAACTGAAAATCTTGCTCGTCGCTCTAACGTTATAAACCAACCCCTTACGAACTCAGATTCCCAACCCCACAACGAGTGGATAGAGGGCAAGGTTCAGCATGCAACCTATGACTGGCCTAAAGGTAATCACTACGGCTATCAAGCGGATATCACTCTAATAAAGCAGGGCAAACAGAAACTTGACTCTGTAATATGGTCGAAAAATACCACTCAATGGCAAGAGCAGATTAACTTTCCTCAGTTAGATCAAAATGTCACTAACCACTATTGGGTGGCCGACAACGGCAACGTAGTCAAAAGCATTCAATATATCGGCCCTGATATGACCCGTATCGAAATCGATATCCTTAAGCCTTTTGCGGAGTAGCTATGTTCAGAATAACTATATCCAGAGTAACCATGTCCAAAGTAACTATGTCCGAAGTAGCTATGTCCGAAGTAGCTATGATGAACTTATCAATCAATTTGCCACTTAAATGGCTTAAGGTCACTTTGCTGGCGCTGGCTTTGCCGTTAGGGGTTATCAGCTCTGCGAATGCCACCGACAACCGAGAAAATGCTGACAACCAAGCGAATACGACAATAACCCTAACTCAGCAAGGTATTGGCTTGGAGTATGATCAAAGTGTTAGACTCGATCGCGTACTAAGCGATGCTCTTAATCAGCTATATTTCGATCAAGAATATGCAGCTCAAACCGCCTCAGCTAACTCCTCTTCTTATTCTCCATACCCAGAAGGCTATAAGCTGTTTAATTTAGATAAACAAAGTCAAGCAGACGCGCTGTTCAATAGTGTTGTTCAACAGCTTGAAGCATTAAGAGCAGACATTGACTACCAACAAAATGCAGCGATGCTACTCCAGCAACTCAAACCGCTGTCATTCGCATACCGTGAAGATATCAATCTTGATTTAGATGCTATTCGCTTAGATCCATCTCTGAACCCCTCGCTTCCTGGGTCTTATGCTTTAGAGTTAAATTCGCGTCCTGATACGGTTCTATTTTTTGGTCTTGTTGAACAAACGCAGCAACCTTTTAGCGCGAGCAAACAACTTGGCGACTACATTCAACAAACGGCTCTACTCGCTCAATCAAACAATAGCGATGCCTGGGTCATTTCCCCTGACGGCCGAACTCAAAAAGTAGGCTTCGCTTACTGGAATAACCAGCATATGAACCTAATGCCCGGTAGCACTGTTTTTATCGGCTTTAATTCTTCAGGTTTAAGCGTGTTTGATAATGATCTTGAAAAGCTAGAACAGGATATAGTCACTCTGCTTAGTTTTATAACAAATAGCTTTATACAGAACACCCCAATGCAACATGAGGTTAAAGGTTAATGATGACTTACTCTATTAATAAATCAGCCTCACGTTCAGCACGATTCAACGCTACAACTCTGATTTCTAGAACTCTGATTTCTAGAACTCTGATTTCTACTTCACTGTTATTAGTATTAAATCCAGCGTTCGCAAATGAACCTATCACCACCAGCGAACAAACGGCTAGCAAGTTGCATCCCGTCCAATTACGTCCTTCTCAAACCGATTTTGGCGGTGTGGGCTTAATGCAGATGCCAAGCGGACGAATGGCAAAAGAGGGCGAGTTTAACTTTGGCGTCAACATTAATGAAGACTACCAACACTACTATACCTCTATTCAACTGTTCCCTTGGTTCGAAACCACCATTCGCTATACTCGCGTGCCAGACATGCTTTTTAACCCAGACCCTAATTACAGTGGCGATAACTTATATACCGATAAAGGGATCGATTTTAAATTCCGCCTGCTAGAAGAGAGCTACTGGTTACCTGAAACTTCTATCGGTATCCGTGATTTTGGCGGTACAGGTCTGTTTGATGGTGAATTTATTGCTGGGACTAAAAACTTTGGCCCACTAGATGTCACATTAGGTATGGGCTGGGGCTATATCGGTCAAAGTGGTAATTTTACCAATCCGTTTTGTAAAGTCAGTGATAAGTTCTGCGACCGACCTTCAGAGACAAAAGGTTCTGGTGGTAGCGTTGATTTTGAACGCTGGTTTAAAGGCCCTGCGGCACTGTATGGTGGCATTGAGTATCAAACCCCTTATCAACCACTGCGTTTAAAACTCGAATATGACGCCAATGATTACAGCGGAGACTTTCCTTTGGTTCGCGGCGGAAAACCAATGCCTCAACACACGCCATGGAACATTGGCGTGCTGTATCAGTTTGGCAATTGGGGTGATGCAAAACTCAGCTATCAACGTGGCGATACCGTTACGTTCGGTTTCAACCTGTATACCAACTTCGATGATATGAAGGCAGTATGGCGTGATGAACCGAAACAAATGGTGTCAGCTCGACCTTCAGAGCACTCAAGCACGGATACGAATAGCACCGATTGGCAGCAGGTCGCCCAGCAATTAGAAAACAATGCGGGTTATGAGCAGAGCACCATTGAGCAAGATGGCGACACCTTAATTGTTACGGGTAAGCAAGTTAAGTACCGCGATCGTGATGAAGCGGTAGATCGCGCGGCCGCCATTCTGGCAAACAACACTCCGCAAACCATTTCAACTTATCGTATCGTTGAAAATAACCACGGCATTGACCTAACAGAAACTCAAGTCGATGCAGAGCAATATCGTCAAGCGGCAACTTATCAATACATTGGCGCCAAGGCGAGTGATGCAACGCAACAAGTTGAACCACACAGCGGAAGCCAACAGAAAAGTGCATCAGGCGCCTCAACAAGCTCAATGCTTGCGACCAATAAAGAGCGCTGGAATATTGGTTTATCACCTGTACTGTCACAGTCTTTAGGTGGGCCAGAGGCGTTCTATCTATATAACATCGGTTTCAATACTGACGCTAATGTGTGGCTAACGGATAACCTAGAAGCGAGTGGTTCAATCTACTTTAATTTGGCGGATAACTACGACAAATTTAACTACATAGAGCAAAACCCACATATCAACAACTTCGCGGTTCCTCGTGTTCGTACTATGTTCCGATCTTATGTACATGATAACCCTATACGCTTAAGTAATTTACAGCTCACTTGGTTTGAACAACCAACTGATGAGATCTATACCCAAGCTTACGGTGGTTACCTAGAAACCATGTTTGCAGGTGTGGGTGGTGAAGTACTGTATCGACCAATGAACAAGAATTGGGCGATTGGTTTAGATGCCAACCTTGTTTCTCAACGTGATCCTGATAGCTGGTTCGGTACTTTTGATTCAGCCTATGTGTATTACGACGGCTATGATGCTAGCAACTGCTCTCCTGGCCAAGTTAACTGCCAAGCGTATGTGTTAGATAAAGGCACAACAGGACAATTAACCGGTTACTACATGCCGGAATGGTCTCTATTGCAGAACACGCTATTTAAGGTGAGTGTCGGTAAATTCTTAGGCGGCGATATGGGTACCCGTGTTGATTTCTCTAAGCAGTTTAAATCAGGCATGATTGTCGGTGCGTTTGCAACGGTAACGGATTTAACCACCGAAGAGTATGGTGAAGGCAGCTATAACAAAGGTTTCTATATCTCAATTCCATTTGATATTTTAACCGTTAAGCCAAGTACTAGCCGTGGCAATATTGCGTGGCAGCCAATTACTCGTGATGGCGGACAAACTCTGAACCGTAAATATCACCTGTTTGATGAGACAGACGCAAGAAGCCAGTGGTATCAGCGCCCTAACAGCGTTGAATAAATCATGAAGCAACTACGTACGAATCTAGCGGACTCATAAATAAAGAGCACGCAAATAAAAAACCAAAGGCTGGCATTTTTGTCAGCCTTTTTGTTTGAACCAATATCCACGTAGCCACTTAAAATCCAACTCACATGACATACTCGTAACCATTTCTCTTCTCTGCTAAAATTCTTAGGTATTATTTATCTTTGGTGGAATATTTATGATTATCGTAACTGGTGGCGCTGGCATGATTGGCAGCAACATTGTTAAAGCATTAAACGAATCGGGCATTAACGACATTCTGGTTGTCGATAATCTAAAAAATGGTAAGAAATTTGAAAACTTAGTGGATCTTGATATCACCGATTATATGGATCGTGATGATTTTCTGGTTCAGCTAATGTCTGGCGAAGAGTTTGGCCCAATTGACGCGATTTTCCACCAAGGTGCTTGCTCTGATACAACTGAAACAGATGGAAAATTCATGATGCTCAACAACTATGAGTATTCAAAAGAGCTACTTCATTACTGTTTAGAGCGTCAAATCCCATTCCTTTACGCTTCATCAGCGGCAATTTATGGTGACCGCAGCGACAACTTCATTGAAGAGAAGCAATTTGAAAGTGCACTGAATGTTTACGGTTATTCTAAACAGCAGTTCGATAACTATGTTCGCCGCTTATGGGAAGATGCAGAAGCGCACGGTGAAACGCTTTCTCAAATTACCGCTCTGCGTTATTTCAGTGTTTACGGACCACGCGAACAACATAAAGGTGAGCTGGCTTCGCTCCCATTCCAACTGAACCAACAACTTAGTGCAGGAAAAGTACCGACTATTGTAGCTGGCAGTGAACACTTTAAGCGTGACTTCGTATACGTGAGCGATGTTGTCGCGGTAAATCTTTGGTTTTTACAAAATGGTATCTCTGGTATTTACAATGTCGGAACAGGCCAAGCTGGGTCTTTAGGTGATATGACTAAAGCTGTTGTTCACTATCATGGGAAAAGTGAGATTGAGGCGATTGACGATCCAGCGTTATTGAAAGAAACCTATCCGGAATTAGCTCAAGCTGACTTAACCAAATTGCGAGCGGCAGGATGTCAGCATCAATTTAAATCCGTAGCGGAAGGTATTGCTGAATACATGCCAATGATTAATAAGTAATGGGTTAGAAAGACACTCTGGTATTTAACGAAGTATCACTCTAGAAAAAATATGAATAAAAACCAAAACGATTTTGATCCTAAAGCCTATAACCCCACTTTTGAGTGGCGATTTCTTGCGCCTAAATACTGGGGAACCTGGTTAGCCGTTATACTCGCCGTGCCATTTGCCTTATTGCCACTCAAAGTACATAAATGGTTAGCACATTTGATTGCGTCACATATGATCAAGTCCAATCGTAATGCCGTTAATAATATCAGAGCTAACCTCTTGCACTGTTTTCCTCAGCTCGATAATACCGATCGAGAGACATTAGTGTATAAGAGCTTGTACTCTGCTGGAATCGTGATGATGCGATTCAGTTTGCTTTCATCACGTTCAGCAAAGTGGCTACAAGCTAATACTGACATGATCAACAGACACCATATGGATCAATGCATAGAACGAGAGGAAAAGTTTGTTCTTTTTGTTCCACACTCTTGGGCAATTGATGTGCCAGCAGTGGTATTGGCTTCGCAAGGTATCCCATTAGTTGCCATGATCAAACAGCAGAAGAATCTGATATCCGATTGGCTGATGCACCGACAACGAGTGCAATATGGTGGCAGGGTTTATGAACGCTCTGCCGGAATAAAACCTTATGTGAAAGCCATTAAAGGCAACTACTTTGGCTATTACTCACCCGATCAAGATCATGGTGAAGAGGTGAGTGAGTTCGTTGATTTTTTTGCCACCACCAAAGCCACATTTCCAGGTTTAGCAAAGGTTGCAAAGCTATCTAAAGCGATCGTCATTCCTACTTTCGCTTCCATAGATCCAGAGACAGGCCGTTACGTGATAGAGTTCCTTCCTCCGATAGCGCAGAATGGCAGTGATGCAGAAAACGCGCGAGAGATGAATCAAGCGATTGAGAATTTTGTCGGAAAGCAACCTGAACACTATATGTGGACGCTACGATTTTTACGCACACAGACCGATGGACGCCATTTCTACCGAGAGATGCGATCACGCTATGCGGAGCAAGTAAGTGCGTCACAAAAAGATAATGAATAGAGAGACGAAGTGATGTCTGCAAAAAAAATTCTCATTATTGGTCCATCTTGGATCGGTGATATGGTGATGTCGCAATCACTCTACATGACTCTCAAACAGCAAGATCCAGACGCCTTGATTGATGTCTTGGCTCCGGCGTGGTGCAAACCAATCCTAGAACGTATGCCGGAGGTCAATCAAGCCATTGAAATGCCTCTTGGTCATGGTGAGTTTAATTTCTTTGGTCGTCGAGGCTTAGGAAAACAGCTGAAAAACGAGCATTACACACACGCTTATATCCTGCCAAACTCAGCCAAGTCAGCACTGATCCCTTGGTTTGCGGGCATTCCAACCCGTATTGGGTGGACAGGTGAAATGCGTTACGGTTTGTTGAACGATATTCGTCCGAACAAAAAATCGTTCCAATACATGGTTGAACGATACATTGCTCTTGGCCACCCAAAAGTGAACATGATCGATTCAAGTTCGCTTGGTGGATTAGACAAACAACCCTACCCTAGCCTTCATATTGATAAAATCGCACAAGATGCCGCTTTAGAAAAGCATCAGCTTAATCGTAGCCAAAAGGCTATCGGTTTAAGCCCAGGCGCGGCGTTTGGTACAGCAAAAATGTGGTCGCAAGAGCACTATGCTACTGTCGCTGAAACAATGTGTGAGAAAGGCTATCAAGTATGGATATTTGGATCTCAAAACGACTTACCTGTTTGTGAAAACATTGTCAGCCGCATTCCATCAGAGCTTCACTCCAACATTCATATTTTGGCGGGAAAAACCTCGTTAATTGAAGCGGTTGATCTACTGGCTGCATGTGAAAGCGTGGTGAGTAATGACTCCGGGTTGATGCACGTGGCATCGGCGGTCGGTTGCTATGTGGTCGGTGTTTACGGCCCAACCTCTCCAGATTATGCTCCGCCATTAACCCATACGGGCGATATTCTTTACACTGGTATCGAGTGCTCTCCGTGTAAAAAACGCGAATGCCCACTTGGCCATTCGAAGTGCATGAAAGAGTTGTACCCTACGCAAGTTTTAGAGTGCTTAGAGCATCAATCGCTCAAAGTTTTAGCGAAAGAGCAACCGAACCAAGCGAGTGAAGCATGATTGTTCGCTTGCTCTATACGCTACTGCTCAGCTTAGCATCCCCCATATTATTGTTTGGGCTATATAAGTCGAAACCCAATAAACCTAAATTTGGTTCTCGTTGGAAAGAGCATTTTGGCGTCACACCTCCGCTTATCAATGCAACAGAAAACCGTAATATTAAGCCTGTTTGGGTTCATGCTGTGTCGGTAGGGGAAAGCATTGCCGCCACGCCACTGATCAAAAAAATGCTAGAGCAAAACCCGCAGCAGCCCATTATTGTGACCACAACAACAAGCACGGGTGCAGAGCAAATAGCCAAGTTGGCAAGTGCTCACACAATGATTGAACACCGATACATGCCACTGGATTTTACTTTTGCTGTAAAAGGATTCTTGAAAGCGATTCAGCCAAGTAAAATGCTGATCATTGAAACCGAATTGTGGCCAAATACGGTTAACGCAGTAAACCAAGCCGGCATTCCTATCTATGTGGTGAATGCGCGTCTATCTGAAAAATCTTTCCTGAACTACGCTAAGGTTCAACCGCTATTTAATCAAATTGAAAAATGTTTGACGAAAGTGCTATGCCAATTTGATTCCGATAAGGAACGCTTTGCTCAGCTTGGTGTTAGTAAAGAGAAGCTAGTGACCACAGGTTCGATAAAATTCGATATCTCTATCTCTGATCAAACCATTGAACAAAGTAAAGCTCTACGAGAACAGTTGGGTGTTGATCGTCCGGTATGGATTGCGGCTAGTACGCATAAAGGGGAAGACGAGCAAGTGCTTGCTACTCATGCAGAAGTATTAAAGCAGCATCCTGATGCGTTGCTGATCCTTGTCCCTCGCCACCCTGAACGTTTTGATGAAGTTTTTGATCTATGTAAAAGTTTGAAGTTTACAAGCACTAGGCGTACCTCGGATGAAACTATCACCGTTGGAGCCTCAGCCGCTGGAACCTCATCAACCGAAGCTTCGCCAATTAAAGACCTAGCAACTAAAACCCTATCAACAGAAACCCAAGTCTATCTTGGTGATACCATGGGTGAAATGCTAGTACTGATGGGCGCAGCAGATGTCTGTTTTATGGGCGGAAGCTTACTCGGCGATAAAGTCGGCGGACATAATGTGTTAGAGCCAGCGGCTTTGGGCGTCCCTGTTATTACTGGGCCTAGTTATTTTAATTTTAAAGAGATTGTTGAAGAACTTTATGCATCTAATGCTATTGTCATCACAGAAAAGCCATCAGCAATTTCTGGGTTACTCACAGATCAATCAAGCAGAAACAGCATAGCTAATAATGCATTAATTATAATAAATAAAAATAAAAATATTCTACATATGCTCCAACACAACTTAAAGAGAAAATAAAATGTTAACCATTATAATACCTGCATTTAATTCTGAAAGAACCATATCTCGATGTATTAATTCAATATTAGAATCAGATTTAAAAACACCAAATATTTTAAATGAAATAATCATAGTCAATGATGGCTCAACAGATAATACATTAAATAAACTCAATAAAATCGCATCTAATAATAAAAAAATAAAAATCATAAACCAAGAAAACAAAGGTGCAGGAGGAGCTAGAAATACAGGAATTAAAAACAGTAATTCTGAATACATATCATTTGTAGATGTTGATGACACTGTAGATGATATGTACCTTTCACCTCTCATTGATTGTAAGCATGACCTAATTAGCTTTAATTTAATTAAAGAAAATAAAAATGGTAGTCACTGCTTAATCACTTGTAATGATAAAAATGGCTCTATTGTTTCTGCTTTTTTAAAGCGTTCTTACATAATTGACAATGCAATATACGCCCCAGAAAAAATAAATTATGAAGATAATGCTATTTGTTTTTTGATCTACAATAAAACAAAAAACAAACATCATCAAAATAGCCCTCTCTATAACTATAAATATAGTAAAAATAGCCAAAGCAATACAAAAAGCTATAGACACGCCGAAGATAGGGTAGATTCTATCATATATTTAATAGACAATGCGAAAAGGCTAGATATATATAACGAAAATAAATCAACCTTAGATGAAATGGCATTTAGCGTTGGATATTTACCTGCTCTATCATTATGTTTTAGAAAATGGGGTAATTACAACAAGCTATCGTCACTTAGACAAAAACTACTATCTAATGTCGAAGTTAAATTACCAGTAAATACAAAGTTAAAAAACAAGATTTTTTATCTATTGATTGAAAAGTTTGGGCGTCTCGGATATCTTTTGATTTGTTTTAAAAGAATAAATAAAATCTTTAAATAATATAAAAAGAATGAGGTTTATTTTATGAATGTATTCTTAGTGACATCTCCTCTCCAGTACATTTGTGCAGAGGAGGCTTTATATGCATATGGCACAAATGAAAATATATTAGTTATAGTAGAACAGAATGAAGCTTCTGGAATTAAACACTTAAGAAATGTGTTTAATGAAGACAGTTGGGACACAATAATAAAAGTCAAGAGTGACCAAAGAACTCTTAACTTACCTAAAATCATAAAGAAAATAAATAGGCTATCGGACCATAAAGGGATTGAACACTTATTTTTTGGTGAATATAAGTCATTCCGTACTCGATTATTAATGAAAAATCTAACTTGTAAAAAGTTTGTTTTTTTTGATGATGGAATGGCAACTTTATTTGACTACTATGATTATATTCATGAGAAACGTGATTTCACTAGAAAACGTTTACTACAAGATATTATTTTAAGAATACAAGGTTGCAAGCCTATTGGAACAATGCCTTTCTCTGAGAAACTTGAAATTTTCACTATGTTTGATATACCTGATTGTGTGTGCAAAACAACAAGAAACAATTTAACTATAATGCGTGCAGTTATGAAAGCTCATGAATGTTATTCGCCAAGTGCTCCTATCGGATTTATTGGTGAAGGCGCTATAGGTGATAAATTTGGTAAAAGAGAGCAGCCATCTAAAAAAGAGTACCTACAACAACTCATAGACTTTAGAGCATCAACAGAAAGTACCATCATTTACTTCCCACATCGTACAGAAACTGATGATGTAAAACAGGAGGTTATGAAAATCGATAATTTAATCTACCACAATACAGAACTCCCACTAGAATTAGAAATCGCGACGAAAAAAATTAAGTTATCAAAACTAACAGGAATTGCATCTACAGCTCTTTATACCCTCTCTATCTTATATAAAGAAGTCCCTATTGATGCCCATAAAATTGACATGCTTGACGTTGATAGGATCAACTCCGTAATTGAACGTCACTTTCATCAGCGTACAATATAAAAGAGGGAGCCGGTAGGCTCCCTCTTTTATATTAAAAATTTAATTCCAATCACTACTCAGGCTTCGACCAAAAAGCAATGTTCGCACCAGATGCTAATAAGTGTTCTCTAGCTTTCGGCAAACCATTACCTATAAAATTAAATAGGTTTGCAGTTGCTACAGCAGAAACAAAATCAAGTTCAAGTCCTTCTTGTAAATGAAGTTCATTTCCAGCGCCTCCCATTAAAATAAGAGGGACACTCATCTGATTAGATATATTCTTAATTGTATCAAAATCAAAACCAAAACCAGTTCCATCTTTATCGATCGAGTTTAAGATAATTTCACCAACGCCAAGTTCCTGCACATAATCAACATAATCAATTAGTGACATATCAATCGACTCAGACCCATCATTAATATAAACTTCCGCGATACCATTTATATTTTTATAATCAATACACGCCACGACACTTTGAGTACCGTACTTTCCCGTTATCTCTTTGATTAATTTTGGATTTTTATATAAAGGCGTATTGAGTATGACTTTATCGGCCCCATTTAAAAATAAGAGATCTGCATCTTCAAGGCTTCGAATCCCTCCCCCAGCAGCAACAGGAATAAATACATCATCAACCAGTCTTTTTACAATCAGAGAGAACTCTTCAATATTTTTATCTTTTCGAGATGCATTAAGAACGACTAACTCATCTAAAGAAAAAGATATTTTTTGGAACTTATAATTACGTTCCAACCAATTTATATCTCCAACTCGCTGCAGTCTAAAATTACGACTTTGCATAAATGCACCGTCGTTATATATAAGACTAAAGATCAATCTATCTCTTAACATTAAAATAGCTCTATAAAGTTTTGTAATAATTTCAAGCCATTGGTTTGACTTAACTCAGGATGAAATTGAACACCAGCAATGTTATCAACCTCAAAACTAGCAATAAAATTATCGCCATATAGAGTAACGGATTGCCCGATATCTGCAGAAGAGGTCATCTTAAAACTATGCGTGAAATAGAAATCAGGATCATCTGATAAACCAATATAAAGTCGACTTTCACCATGTGGTATGACTTGATTACATCCTACATGAGGGACTTTTAAACCAGTAACCTGAAACTTATCAACGCTACCATTAACAAAGCTCAAACCGCGATTTTCACCACTCTCTGTACTTGATAAGCCCAGAATTTGCATACCCAAACAAACACCTAATATAGGTTTTTTATTCGTTACAACTTGCTCATATAAAATAGCTTCTAAACCTAGGTCTGAGATTTTTTGTGCTGCAGTCGAAAAATTGCCTACTCCTGGTAGAATAAGCTTATCGGCCTTTTCAAGTTCCTCTGCTTTATGCGAGACAACAATATCATCTATCCCTAAGTATCGTAGAGCACTGATCATCGAAGATATATTGCCCATTCCATAATCAACAATTGCTATTTTCATACTTCGAAATCTTCACCAACAGTAAACTTAGGCTCCCAAATACCATCGATTTTTTCAAATAAATCTTTATTTGCATATTTATCAAGCACTGCATCAAATTCATCTTTCGACATTTGATAGTACTCAAGGTAAATGTCAATAAACTCATATGGGTATTGGTTATCATATGCCATCACTAGATTTAACGCCTGATCTCTAGTCATTGCTCCGCGTCGAATTTCAATGCCAGCATCTTGAGTTGCTCGGCCAAAGCCAAACTTAAGGTACATCAAATACGCGTGTAATGAATACAATGCTTGGTCATTTTGAGAGAAGTTGGTAAATGTACCAGCGGTACCTTCTTCTTTTTCTTTTAATCCACAATGTTCTTTTGCAACAACGTAATTGCGGTATGAATCCCATGCTTCAAAATAAGACCAATGTGTAAAGGCAAGTTGAGACTCTGCAACTTGTTCATCACTTGGGAAATTCCAAAATGCTAAATTTCCTTCCTGAACATCTTCTTGTTTGAGTATTTCTTCGAAGACTTTATCGTAACCACCTTCAAAATAAACACGTTTCATATACTCAATATCGTACAATGGGTTGTACTTACTTTCAGTTGAGCCACCGTACTCAACTTCACCATCTTCACCATAAAAAATCAGCGGTATACCAAAGTTCATAGCTGTCTGAATAACTGCTGTTTTTATCGCTATCAGCCACCCATAATATGGGAATCCCTTTTCGATAAAGCCTAATTTATTCAACTTTTGCATGATCTTAGCGTCAGGAGAAATATGAATATGGTTATAACCTGAATCGATAAAGTTAGATAAGTTCTCATCCCCAAGCTCTAAGCTTAAAGCTGGTCGAATAGTAACGGCTAATGGATTCATTCCATACTTATGCTTTAGAGTATAAGCAACATATGAACCATCTTTCCCGCCACTAACAGGAACGATACAATCAAACCCTTTCCCATTAGATGAACGATATTTATCTAATAGATCATTCAATTCAACTTGTCTTGCATCCCAGTCAAGATTCTTTTTCTCATCTTTCCAATTACACGCATTACAGCTACCATTATCATCAAATGAGATACGTGGTCTTGTAGACATATTTAGGCAAGTTTTACACCAAAAGATTTTCTTCATAATTAATCCAATTTATAAGCTAAAGCCATCATCCACAATGATATTCTGGCCTGTAACGAATTTTGATTGTGTTGACAATAAAAACAGTATAGAGCCAATCATTTCTTGTGCGTCTAACATTCCCGTACCGTGAGTATTAGACTTATACGCCTCGAGAAACTCCGAGGGTTGGTGATCAAAGATTCCACCAGGGCTCACACTATTCACGCGAAAGCGGCTGTCGTTAATATACGTAGATGCATACTTATTTAAATGAAGAATAGCAGATTTTATTGCCGCATACTCAACAGGCATCGTCATTGGTGTATTGTCGTAGATATCGAACTTTGGTGCAACTACACCATAAATAGAAGAAATATTGACTAACGAAAAAGGCTCAAGTTTATCTTTAAAGTATGCTGCACATTGCTGAGTAAATAAAAAGGCACTACCAAGATGCAACGCCAGGTTCTCATTGAAGCTCTGCAATGAAACATCAAAAAAATGAGCCCCATAAGTTTTATTTCTAGGGTAAGTACTATTTACCGCTCCGGTGAGACCAAATTGTGATGCAAAAAAATCTTTGACACTTTCTTCATTCGTCACATCAAGCAATACTAATGTTAAAGCCTCATTAGAAAGGTCAACTTGCTGTGCGATTAGTTTTTCTCGCATCAATTCCACATTAATATCAGCGGCAATAACTTGAGCGCCTTGCTTTAGCGCATCCTTCACAATTTTAGCGCCGAGTAAACCGCCAGCGCCAGCAACTAATATTTTTTGTTTATTAAGTAAGCTACTCATTATCCTCACCCTTCAAAATTGCTTCGGCTAATCTAAAGTCATAAATATCATCGATATCAACCGCACGCTCTTTTGGTACTTCAATACTAGTCACCTTCCCAGAAAACAACCCATAATGATTTGATACAAATTCTGGTGCCGTTGCATACACAACCGTGGTGATATCAAAAACTTCAGGTGCATCTTGACGACGAGTGACATCTGAGTCTGGTTTATTGACTAACTCCACAAAGCCATCTTGCGTCTCTTTTACCATATTAAAGAAAGGGCTACGGCTTGCTGGGGTCACTGAAATACAGATATCGGCATCGACGTCACAACGCTTTTTAATTGCCGCCTCTACATCCACAACACCACGAAGTGGACTTGTCGCTGGTAAGCTAACAAAGCCATCAAATGTGCCGTAATGTTCATTAGCCCACTCGATAGCATGACGCCATGATAGCCACTCAGGACTTGTATCTGTTGCAAGGTCAGCAGGTCTTTCAATCAGAATAGCACCCGATTCAATCGCCACTTTTGCAATATCAGTGTCATCAGTCGAAACAAACACTTTATCGATAGATGGCGATGCAAGAGCTGTATCAATGGAATATTGAAGCAATGGCTTTCCAGCTAAAGGCTTTATATTTTTCCCTGGAAGCCCTTTAGAGCCTCCACGAGCAAAAATAAACGCAAAATTTTTCATTCTAATTCTCTATATTTTACTACTGACAAGTTCAGCAAGGTATTCTTGCAAGTTCTTATCTAGTACCGATAACTTTATTGACCCCAACAGCTAAGCTGTTAGCTTGTAAATTTTTTGTTATTACAGCATTAGCACCGACTCGGCAATTCGAACCAATTTCAATACCACCGATAATCTTAGCTCCTGTGCCGATATGAGTACCCTTCCTCACCTGAGCCATTAAATTATCACTTTCAAAGTTACCACCAATAGTAACTTGCTGATAGATAAAGCACCCTTCCTCAACAACGGCATTTGAGCCAATAACAACCCCCGTAGGGTGCGGAAAAATAACTGATGGGTGAATATCGGCACTATGACTAATATCACAATTGTACTTGTAGAATATTCGTCTCTGGAAATATTTACGTATAAAGCGAGAGTGAACTGTCCCCCACCTCATTAATTGAATTTCGAACGAAAATTTTTTAACTGGGCTGCTTGTTGCTATCCACCGAATCAGTAATGGAAATAACCTCTTTGGCTTCATTATAAGACCTCAGTTGATACTTTAATTTGATTAATGAAATGAACCGTTGACGTGGCACTATTCATTTCAATACAGCTATGAGGAGCCTGGTTAATCATTTGAATAAAATCAGTAATCATAGCAAGGTACATCAGATTCTTATCCCACTCAGGTTCACTATAAAGTACGCGAGTTTCTGTTGCAGTCGTCAAAGTAAGCTGATTCTGAATCAAGTCCCAATCTATTCGCCCGTGGCTCCCCACAAAGCTGCATTTTCTATGCGCTTTGCGCTGTAAAAAATCCAAATGAATGGTCGCGACAGCACCAGTATCGGTTAATGCGGTGATATCCGCCATGTCCTCGACCTCTAAATTAAGCTCTTCAGAGGAACGTAATAAAGCATGCTGTAAATGAAGGGGACCTAGTAACCACTGAGCGTAATCTAACTCATGACTGAGCTCAAAGAGAGCCCCGCCACCTAAATGTCTATTAGCCGACACACAATCGCGATAATCTTTACTTGGACGCCAATCTGGTAGGTATTGACCAATTTCGATATGCGCATTGTACAAGGTACCAATCGTCTCGTTATCAAGTAATCTCTTCAGCTCCTTGGCTGAAGGAAGATAACGTAAACAATAGCCTACCGCGACAGGCGTACCATGTTCATCTATCGATTTTTGAATTGAATCGGCGTCTTCTTTAGTGGTTGTTACTGGCTTTTCTATTAATGTAGGAATACCAGCCTCAATCAATGGGATAGCATGCTGAGCATGAAAAGGGGCTGGCGACGCAACAATAACCAACTCAACTTTCGCTTCTATTAAAGCTTCAACACTCGCCACAATTCCGTCGCTATCACTGATGGCTTCTTCCAGTATGCGTCCACTTGCCGACATAACCAGCAATTCAGCTCCTGGAAATAAAGCCTTCAAATTACGACGATGTCGAGTGGCTATATTACCCAACCCAATTACAGCAACTTTATTAATGATGCTATTCATAATCATTAATCCAACCCTAGCGTATGAATATCCGCTTGCGCACGATTAAAGTCATCCATACGACCTATATCTAACCAATATTCATGAATAGGGAACATGAGAATATTTTCACGCTCAACCATATGATCTTCAAGCAGTGTTGGCATGTCGATATGGTGGTTCTCGGGAACCGATTGGATCACACGTGGCGATACAACATAAATTCCAGCATTAACAAAGAATCGTTGAATTGGCTTTTCAACCATACTGGTAATTTTATTTCCTTCACCATTGATAACCCCATAAGGGATCTGGTAATCGTATTCACGAACGCACATGGTTGCATCTGCTTGGTTTTCAGTGTGAAATTCTAACAACCGCTGAAAATCGACTTTAGTCAGAACATCACCATTCATCATAATAAGTGGCAGATCTTGCGGTAAATCTTTTGGTAAAAGGCCTAACGCACCACCAGTTCCTAACGGTGACTCTTCGTAAACATAAGTAATATTAACGCCCAAATCGGAGCCATCGCCAAAATGTTGTTCGATCTGCTCTGGCATATAATGAGTTGAAATATAAAAGTTTACAAAACCAGCCTTAATAAAACTGCGGATCACCGTCTCTAAAATAGGCTTGTTACCAATTTTTAGCATCGGCTTAGGGCATGTATCGGTTAATGGTCGTAAACGAGTACCAAAACCACCAGCCATTAAAAATACAGGGTTTTGATACACTGGTTTACTCAACATACCATGTAGGGTTTCAAGCCCAACAACTTTGCCACTTTCAAGCAATGGAAGAGAAAGAATCTCTTTACTTTCCATTGTGGCAATTAGATCATCACGAGGCGTCTTGGCATCTGCGGTCATTGGGTTAGTATTCATGACCTGAGTAATTTCAGCTGTTAGTGCAAGATTATTCAATAAGCCACGACGGATATCACCATCAGTCACAACCCCTTGCAATTGGTGGTTATCATCAACGACCAATACGACACGTAGTGCTTCATTATTAATTATTTCTAATGCATCACGCAGTGTACTGGTTGGCTTTATTAATACATTTTTCCAGCTATGACTCATGACTTACCTTCATGTTTTTTATATTAACTTTTAAATAACAACGCACTTTACACCAATCGATCACTTCGACGCTTTTATTATCGATCGACTTGGATAACAAATCTGCTGAGATGCGACATTTTTTGTCACTATAGCACCGGCACCCGCAATTGAACCTTGTTCTAGCTTAATATTCTGAATAACGATAGAACCTGCTCCAACGTATACTTCACCCTGAGTTGTCACTTGTCCACATAACGTCGCCCTTGGCGCTATATGATTATAACGACCAATATGACAATCATGTTCAATAATAACGCCACTGTTAATCACGCTATGAGCACCAACAAATGCACCGACTTGGACAATGGCCCCCGCAAACACTTGCACTCCGGGTTCAATTACAGCAAATGACGAGACTTGTGAACTATCCTCTATAACCGTTTCAAACTGATAGCCATGAGATAGATAATACTGATTAAGCTTACGTTTTAAGTTCGACCTTGGCAGCATACCAATACCATTAACCAGTAGTACTTCATCAGGTGAAAACTGTAATACATCATCATCTTGTTTTAAGTGCTGAATACCTGAAAACACGCTACGCATACTGATATCATCAGGGCAAACAATGGCTAATATTTTCCGCTTTTGAGATCGTAAAATATCCACTAACACGCTAGCATGGCCGCCACCGCCAATGACGACAATAGGCTTAAGAGACGAGTTACTCAAAAATCAAATCTCCTGCTTGATAATCTTGACTTGCTGGTTGATTTAATAATGTCCAATAGTGGTATGGTGACATGCCTGAGCCTGGACGTTTAATCGTGAGGTTATCTTCTGTAATAAGTTCGCCTTGTTGAATGGCTTTCGCTGCCACTAAACTTTTACGCGCCACCGCTTTATTTTTTACTTCGGAAACCGTTGGGCTTTTTACACCAACACCTAATGCCACTTCGACTTGACGAATGGCAGCCACCATAGCCGTAAGCTCAGATGGTTCTAATGAGGCTTTATGATCGGGTCCTTCCATATTTTTATCTAACGTGAAGTGCTTTTCAATTAAGACGGCACCACGAGCCACTGCCGCGATTGGGATGGTAATCCCTTCACTATGATCGGAATAACCTGCTGGCAATTCAAATGCACGGCCTAAAGTATCCATCGCTTTAAGGTTAATTTCAGCCATAGGCGCTGGGTACTCTGTCGTACAGTGCAATATCGTCACTTTTTGCTTCAGAGCTTTTTGTCCTTGTTCGGAAGCATAAGCTTGCTGAAATGCTAATTCCGTTGGTTTCACATTTTTATCAGCGGTATAACCGAAAGCGATCACCCCTAAAACGGCTTCAACTTCCGATAACGTCGCCATTCCGGTAGAGACAATCAAATCACAGCCTGTACGAGCATGTTCTAAAACCAATGGAGCATTAGTGATCTCACCTGAAGGGATTTTAAGACGAGTTAGCCCTAAATCATTCACTAAAAAATCTAAGCTTTCTGAATCAAATGCAGTCGAGAGAAATTCAATGCCTAAGGATTCACAATGCTTAACGAGCTGATGGTGAACATCATAAGAAAGCTCTAATCGGCTTAACATCGCTAATTGTGATTCTTGTTTTTGAGTATTCGTCACTTGGTACTCTGCTTGAACCGCCTCTTCTGTTACTAAATTTTTTGCTTTAAAAGTTTGGAATTTAACAATATCAGCGCCTGCGTGATAAGCCGCATCGACAAGTTGAAAGGCGAGATTTTCATCACCATTATGGTTAACGCCTGCTTCTGCAATAATTAAAGTCATGACTCTCTCACTCTACATCGTTAAAAGTTATATCGTAAAACGCTTTACTTGGGGTGAATTGCAATGATTTGATCATTTCAATGACTTGACCGCTGGTATCACCCTGACCATATGGATTGTGAATATGTTCATCACAATCCTTGTAAGCACGAGAAATCGCGATCTGAATGGCTTCTGAAATCGATGACTGAGCCGCTTCCACATTCAAGACACTCTTAGCGGCTAAGCGTCCTTTTTGTCTCGAACCTATATTGACCGTTGGAACATCAAACGCTGGCACTTCAATAATGCCACTTGATGAATTCCCAATAACAGCAGTAGCGTGCATAACGGAACTCAGGTAACGAACCTGCCCTAAAGAAGGGATAGCTAACACTCGTTCTGGGTTATTCCGTGCGTATTCTTCAAGAATTGGAATAATACGTCGCCCACCATCATCCGCATTAGGGTAGGTTAAAATAACTTGATGATCGGGGTACTCATCTAACGCATTGAGTAAAGCTTGGAAACTCTCTTCTGGCGCTTCATTACCTAGTGTTACGGGATGGTAAGTGACCAAGAAGAAAGGCTTATCGAGAGTAAAATCCAATGACTTAGATAACTCAGGGACCGACATAAATGTTGCACGCTTAAGGTGATCTAACCCAATCGCTCCAACATTTTGTACTCGATTCGGATCTTCACCAAGCTGTATCACACGTTGGCGATACTCTTCCGTGGATGTGCCATGCAGGTAGCTAAGCTTAGTGATGGCATGACGAATCGAATCATCATATGCGCCTTCGGTGATCTCGCCACCATGCAAATGAACGATGGGTATACGCATGATCATGGCTGTTTGCGCGGCGGCTAACGCTTCAAAGCGGTCGCCCAAAATAACCAATACATCCGGTTTCAAACGTGCTAAAGCATCTGAGAAGCCTAATACCCCAAGCCCCATACTTTTAGCCGTACCTACCGCAGAGTCTGATGAAAGAAGGATCTCAATCTTTTCATCAATCACAAAACCATCCGCTTCTATTTGCTGATACGTTTCGCCAAATTCTGGAGATAAATGCATGCCTGAAACCAAAAGTTGCAACTGAAGGTCTGGATCATTCTGAATATCTTTTAAAAGCCAAAAGAGCAGACCGTACTCTGCTCTTGTGCCTGTAAAAACGGCTATTTTCTTATTCATGACTTGCTTGCTCATAATAAACCGACTATCTCTTGTTATCTTTTTTACAACTACAGAGCTATAGGTGTGCTCGGCAAATTAATCAAATGCGCTTCAATCTGCTCTGACTGGGTTAAATCACCACGAGGCGCATCTTTAAACATAGGCAAACGATGCATCAACTGCCAAATAGGCCGAGTCATAACACCTGATTCGTTTGTTTGCTTTAACATTTCATCACGAGCTTGTACTGATGGACAAATCACCGCATTTAACCAGTAGTTAGATTGAGCATATTCAGGCTCAACCACAAATTGGAAATCACTCTCAGCAAAGAACGCTTGATAGCGACTCGCCAACACTCGCTTCTGTGCTAGGTATAGCTCTAATACTTCCATTTGAGCGCAACCCAAAGCTGCGTTTAAGTTTGGCATGCGATAGTTAAAACCAGCTTCATCATGATAAAACTCATAAGGGTGCGGTACTTTTGCCGTTGTCGTGACGTGCTTAGTTCGAGCGCCAAGCTCTGCTGTTTTGCATAACACCATGCCACCACCACCAGTGGTAATAATTTTATTACCATTGAAGCTGACCGCACCAAAATCGCCCAAAGTACCTGTATGCTTACCTTTATAGAAAGAGCCTAAACTTTCAGCAGCGTCTTCAACTAAGGTAATATTCCACTTCTGACAAACGGCAATCAATTCATCTAACTCAACAGGGTGGCCGAAAGTATGCATGGGTACAACCGCACGAATTGGGCGCTTAGTTTGTTTATGAATACAGCCAGTATCTGTAACTTGTGCATGTTGCGTTAAGTATTCATCCATGGCTTTAGGACAAAGCCCTAAACTCACTGGTGACACATCAACAAAGATCGGTTCAGCACCCATATGGTGTAAGGCATTACACGTCGCGACAAACGTCAGAGCTTGAGTAATAACGAAATCACCAGTTTGAATACCTGCCATGTAAAGCGCGGCATGAAGTGCAGCAGTCCCATTAACTGTCGCCACCGCTTTTTTTGTACCCGTATAAGCTTCTATTTTCTGTTCAAACTCATCGACAAATTTGCCGACACTCGATACAAAAGTGCTTTGGATGGTTTCTAAAACATACTTCTGCTCATTGCCGTCAAACGTTGGGGCATGCAGTGGAATGAAGTCATTGGTTTGATAAATATCTCGCACAAACTCAACTAGTGGTGTCTTGCTCATTACTCAACTCTCTACGTTATTTGAAGCTTATCGATT
Source organism: Vibrio genomosp. F6 (assembly GCF_005146325.1). Classification (NCBI taxonomy): domain Bacteria; kingdom Pseudomonadati; phylum Pseudomonadota; class Gammaproteobacteria; order Vibrionales; family Vibrionaceae; genus Vibrio; species Vibrio genomosp. F6. The sequence continues at coordinate 73,683 of NZ_SYUT01000012.1, forward strand.
AACACTAAATTAGGCACTCTAGATTACATCTTGCTATCAAGGTATTTGCCTGTCTCTTTGTGCCCGAAATCAGGGATCATGGTAAAGAATAATTTGACAACTTCTTCTTTGGTCCACTGACGTTCTGACTTCATTTGACCAATTTTTTGTTCAAATAATTCAAGAAGTTCTTGCTGATAAAGCGGATCATTTTTGATGATACCTAAATTATCAAAGCGGCCCATATCTAGCGTTTCTTTATCGGTAAAAAACTCTTCAAAGTCTTTCTCACCCGTTGTATCACTAGAAGTAAACAAGCATGGCCACTTCCCTTGAGCAGGTAATATTTTAGCGAGTTCACGCGCCTCATCTTCACTCTCACACAAGTGTGGTTCATACCCAATTTGTTTCAAATACTTAACGGCAATGTCTGCAAACGAAATTAGGTGCAATGCTTCACTCAGTTTAGGGAAGAAGATGTCGCGGTTTTCGCCAAAGATACAAGACATCAAACAAAGCTCACCGGATTCTTGAGGGGTAACGAAATAGCGTTTGATATCGTTTGGCGCCACAATCGGCTGATTCTTTTGAATGCGTTGATTAAAGCCATGCAGAAGAGAGCCATCAGAAAAGGCGACATTCGCAAAGCGGGCGGTTGAGATAGCCATCTGCTCACTCTTCCGCATTAGGAACATTTCCATAATACGTTTAGACGCGCCCATCATGTTGACAGGGTTAGCCGCTTTATCTGTCGACACACAGAAATATTTCTTAGCTCCCGCATCAATCGATTGTTGAATAGTTTTATCGGTATTAAACACATTCACATCAATCATGCGCATTAAAGTAAACGGATCTTTTTCACTGCGAACATGTTTAAGAGCAGATAAGTTTAATACGTAATCGTACTGTCCATCAGCTTTGATGAATGCGTCGTATTCTATAGAACCGATGTCTAGTGCAAAGGTTTGAAAATCACCATTGATATAGCCAAATGAGCTGCGAATATCACGAACCAACTCCACCATATTGTTTTCACTGATATCAACAACATGAAGCTTCTGAGGGTGACGTTTGAAAATCTCTTTGGTCACAGCCTGGCCTATAGAGCCCGCGCCGCCTAGAACTAAGAAGCGAGATTCAGACACAATTCGCGACAACTCGGCTTCATGGCTAGAGATATCTTGAGTAAAAAGGGCATCGGTGCGGCCGATAAGAGAGAGAGTTGAATTCATATGATGGCTACTTTTGTTAGTAATAGTAGGATTTTAAACCAAGGTTACGAATGGCGAAAGCGAAGTCCCAGCTAAAAGTGATTTCAGCAGGGACTAAATTACTCTATGTTCGAAGCATTTCGCCACTTCACCGCTATTAACCCAGTAATATAGGTTAACCCTTGTGATAAATGCTTAATTTAATGGATTACTGTCACGCTGTAGATACTTTTGCCCAAGAGCTTTTGAACCGACATAATTTAAGTGTCCACTATCTTTGTAGTACGTTAACCCTTCTTTTGCGACGTAACATTGTTGTGAGTCACAAAGCAATTCTCGTGTATTGATAAAAAGAACTTGTGGATAGAGTGGCTTCACTTTCGCAAAGAATTCCGTTTCAAACTGCTGAAAGTCTTCAATAACCGCTCGGTCTTCGCTACTTGAACAAAGCGTTGAGCCTTCAAAGCGTGATTTCAAAATTTCACATTTTGACTTATCGACAGGAAAATACGGCACATCCTCAACAATGATTAACCTCTTATCCTGACTTAAAATATAGTCAATAGTGCTAATCATGCTAGATTTAAAGTTTTCTAAGGATTGCTCATAAGAAGGCGTATCCCCCTCTCTCATAAACCACGAATCATAAAGTTCATCCACATATTTTGAATAGCGAGCAGTCAGGACAACAGTGTCTCCTTTGAAGTTCTCTACCATCTCTTGCGTTTGTTTGTTTTTTGCGGAATATGACGTGAAACCTTTTCGCTTCGTATCATAACGTTCAACATCCACTAAGAATGGTGTCCCACCGTTATACACAAGCGTCCCCTGCTTTTCTGCATCATTGGCTAATGAATTAAAAAAGCCTTCCATAGATTGCGCGTGTGAGTCTCCCACCAATAAGAAATCTGATTCTATATAGTCGGTCGAAAATTTGTTCTTATATTCAGGCCCACAGTATGCCGCAGTACAATCATTGTAATTGGTTGAAATAAAAACAGATAAGCGATCGTTGCCTTCACCTGAGAACCTTTCAGGAAAGCCATCATGCTCTTTAGTTATTAAGACTGTTGAGAGCAACAAGGCAAACGGAACCCCAAGAAATAAGGCAAAGGTTTTACGTGGTGAAAATACATACTTGAATCTAAAAGCTTGCTCAACAAAATGATAACTCAGAACCGACATGACAAAAGTAAGCGTCAATATCGCAGCTTTAATTGGTAGAGTTTTCTCAATTGAAAGGTAGTTACAAAAAACATTGATCGGCCAATGCCACAGATACAATGAATAGGAAATCAAGCCGATATATGCGACAACCTTATTAGACATCAATTTATTGATAATCCCTTGGTTGTCTTTATCTTTCCCCGTAATTAACAAAATCACAGTCGCAAGGCATACAACTGCGGCGTTGATTCCAGGAAAGACACTCCCCTCTCTTAAAACAAAAGCCATCGATACAATGCTAACCAATGCAATTATTGATAATAAATGGTTCAACTTAGCGTTAATAACGGGGATGCGATGAAGAGTTAATGCTAGCCAAGCACCCATAAGCAGTTCATATGAACGAGCAGGTAATAGGTAGTAAGCACTGTTTGGGCTATAACGAGCAAGGTATTCTGACAATCCTAGAAATACAACGACCAGCAGTAGCACAAAAGATGAAAGGCGCTGTTTTTTGAACACTTTAAACAGCAATAGAAGAAGAGTTGGCCAAATGATGTAAAACTGCTCTTCAACCGATAGCGACCAAGTATGGATGAGAGGAACAAGCTGACTTCTTGCCCCCCAATACCCTGACGTTATATTGCTGAAATAAAAGTTACTTACAGAAAGGAAAGCCGTCCCGGCTCCATTTACTGTACGATAAAAATCTTCAGGTAAAAGAAAAAACCAGCAAGTCGTGAGAGTAAAAGCAAGTACGACTAGTAGTACCGGAATTAACCGCCTAACACGACGAAGGTAGAACTTCTTGTAGGAGAACTCTCCTGCGACAAGGTCTTTGTACAGTATCGAAGTAATTAAGAATCCAGACAGAACAAAGAATACATCGACACCGACATACCCACCAGAAACCGAAGTAAACCCTGTATGAAAAAGAATGACGATAACAACAGCCAAGGCCCTTAAGCCACTGATATCATCTCTGTATCCACTTGCAATCATTAATCACTCATAAAATAAAAAATAAAGAGTGGTGATTATACAGACAAAAAAAACACTTCAAAAGTACTAAATCAATCACTCCTCACTATTGAAACTGAATAATTAAATCATTCATCATTAGCTTCTCTGAATTTTAAATAAAACTCTTTGTGATTTTTCAAAACTAACCTGTTTACAAATCCGTTCATGAATTTTTTCCATTTCCTCTTAATCTTATGCTGACCCAACAGCTTAATATAATTAGATAAAGGGAAAAACTCTGCCCCACCAAACCCATCAATTATATAAACTTTAAGTTCTTTATTTCTATTACAAACTAATAAATTACTCGTAACCAAGTCACTTGGTATAATATTATTATCAATGAGATACAACTCTAATATTTCAAGTTGACGATAAAATTCATTTAATTCATCATTTGTTCTATTATCAGCTATATAGTCGTAAATATTTTTGGATATTTCTTTTGAATCATCAAGAATAACTTCTTGCTCTATTCCGATAAGATCATCTTTCTCTATGAATTGGAAGATTTGAGGAATATGTGCAAATGATTTATTTTCTTTCTTCAAAAGTTTGAAATATTTAATTTCTCGCAATGATTGTTTGGAGTTTTTCTTATGGCTCACTTTAATACAACGAGAACTGTCATCAGGGTCTTGATAGCACGTTCTTTCACTGCCTTTTCCTATAACTTCCCATTGAGTAAAATCACGCATTCATTGGCCTCTTAATTCCAGCTTTTGTGTCACTATATCTACTGCCCTTACCGCAAATTAGATACGTAGTAAGGGCTGTAATTACGATTGCTTGTATTAAAAAAACTACTTCCTAAAGCGACTGATCTTCTCGAGCGCTTGCTGGACGTATTGATAGTTCATGGTTTCATCTTTTAACGGGCGATAAGAACTATCAAGAATTTGAGATTGCCCCGTACCATTTACTTCAATGATCACATCATCATAGATAATAGCGTATCCACTGTAACTTGAACTCATGATCCAGTCGCGTTTCACCTTGTCACCAAACAAATCAGCACCTGTAGAGTAGCTTTCAACTTCACCCGTTGACCCTAAATAATGGTTCATTAATGTAGGAGCTACATCTTCATGGGAAGTGGTCAGTTTCGCATTATCAGCCAATTGACCAACAGAACTGACGCCTGGGCCGAACATCACAAATGGCACATGGGTTTGAGCGCGAGTGAAGTTGCTGTTGTGTCCCCAGTAGTTTTGTTTGTTGTCATTCATCTCTTGGCTGTGATCACCAGTGATAATAACAAGTGTATTTTCCAAATCACCTGCCGCTTTGAGCTTATCTAAAGCACGTTTCACTTGGGTATCGACATAACGAACACTGGTTTTGTAGCGATTAATGAAACCTTCTCTATCAGAATCATTATCTAATTCAAGATAATCAACCCTATCAATCATCGGCTCATATTTATGCTCAAAATCAGCCGGGAAGTCATAGCCGTGTGGCGCATCATAAAATAAGAATGAAAATGCTGGCTTACTTTTATCGCGTTTATCATACCAATCCATCCAATCTTCCGTTAAACGTTTATCACGAGCGGATGGGGATCGACCAATAGAGGTAACGCGTATATCTGGCACATTTACGAATACAGTTTGATGGAATTCTGGGCTCGTTAAGCGAGCAGCTGAGAATAGACCTAATTGATAATCAAGCTCTTGTAATCTATCAACCAATACTGGTGACTGTTGGTTGGCTAGGAAGCCGTGCCAATAAGTTCCAGGCAGCCCATAAAATAGACCAAAGATACCAGTACGAGTAGCGTTACCGGTTGCGATATGATCCTGGAACATTACACCATTTTTCGCGTATTCCCACATATATGGTGTGTTATCTGCGTTAAAGGTATCCGCTCTCCATGAATCGACTACAACGAGTAAGATATTGGTTGGTGCTTCTACAGCATTAAATTTCACTGGCGTCAGTGGATAATTTAAGTCACTTTTCGGACGAATACTCATCGCTTTTTGTTGTTGGATTGCTTTGAGATCGATCCAACCTCTTTTTTCCATAAACGAGTTTGCTGTTGCAGGATAAAAAACCGGAAGGTAACGCTTAACCATAGTGACAGGCTGATAAACATTTGCCGCCGCCCAGATATGGGTAACATTGGTTATTAATAACGTAATAAACGTCACCCAAGCAAATTTCTTACCGAGTTTGTAACGATTTAATGGCGCTTGTCTCACTGGGTTATTACTGCGTTCTAGCCAAGTTACTACTGCAAATTGAGCAGCAAGCAAAACCAACACGCCACCAATAACGGTTAACCACGTCACTAATGGAAAACTCACCACCTGTCCAGACAATACAAGGTCAAGAACGACCGCATTTATATGAAAACGGTATTGGGCAAAGACAATCGTATCAATGAACAAAACAGCAATGCCTAAGGAAGCAATAACCGCTTGAACAAGGTTTCTACCACGCTTAGGCAACAGCAAAGCAGGCATAGAGATCAAACCGATCAATGCCGCGAGCAATACCATTTGGCTAAAGGTTCCAGCGAACAGAAACACAATAGTAAGAGAGTCGGATGGGAACTCAGGTAAAAATGCGTAGTAACGGCAAGCAATCGCAATGGCCACTAGCGCATTAAAGAGAATAAACCAGCCATGCGCATGGAGTTTTTGCTTAAACGGCATTGAATCTTCCTATACTGAACGTGATGATTGACGACCAGCACCGCGCTGATAGCCACTAAATAAATACTGGAACTCAGGTTCGTCCCATTGAATATTACGTTTTTTCTGTTCTTTCTTAAACGAGCGCAGCAAACGATCTAGGTTACTTTGCTTCCATTTCCCATTTGATGCGACCGGCTCTTGGGCACATTTATCGAAATCGATAATCCACACCTTGTTCTGCCCATCGATTAAGATATTGTGGATATTAAGATCGGTGTGATTCACGTTTGCCTGATGCATTTTCGCGACTTCGCAGCCAATAGAAACATATTCATCTCTGCTCAATGATCTTATTTGTAATATATCCACTAAATCCTTGGCGTTGGGTATTTTTTCACTTAATAAATCGGCTTTATAGGTTAAGCCCATTTTTGTCACGCGTGCTGCGATTGGCTTAGGTACATTTACGCCAGCATCAATTAACAGATGGAGTAGGTTAAATTCTTCAGCACTACGCGACAGGTTCCAGTCAGTAAACCAGTACTGATCCTTAACTAACTTACCAAACAAGCCACCACGTCGATAATGGCGCAAAGCAGCTTGCATAGTTTCAAGCTGCACAAACCAAGTCGTTCCTCGACCAGTCGCACTACCTGTTACTTTGCTTTGTTCATGCCAATATTCCGCGTCGAAAACACGTTCAACCGGTTCTTTGAGTAGTTGGTCATCAAACCAAAATGCTTGGTTAGCCATTACGATATGTTGAATCATATTAGGTGCTATAAACCGATAATTAAGTCAGTGCTATAAATGAAAGTAATGGCTAACAATGATCGTCAGCCAAATAAAACCGGCGAGAACCAATGCAACTAAAACCGCAGAAGAACCGATATCCTTTGCTCGGCCACTGAGTTCATGGTGCTCAACGCCGATACGATCGACAACCGCTTCAATCGCAGAGTTAATCAACTCCACAATCAACACAAGCACAACTGAACTTAACATCACAAGACGTTCTAGCATCGTCACATCAAGCCAACATAACAACAGAATAGCAACCACTAATAGACCAAGCTCTTGTCGAATGGCAGCTTCATGCTTAAAAGCGGCTTTTAACCCCTGTATAGAGTAACCAGTGGCCTTAATTACACGTTTAATACCCGTATTACCTGGTTTTCCTTGATTCACCTGTGTCATAGTTCTCTATTCTGTCTTTTGTTAAATAGGTCTAGTGCGCGCTATTTTACATTTATCTCGTCTATCTGCATAATCTTAGCCAATTAATTTTATGAGCCTTCATTATGCCTCTCTTTTCTCAAGCGCCTGATTCTGTCTGTTTTTTACGGCTTTCCGCTATTGGTGATGTTTGCCATGCCGTTTCAGCGATCCAAGCTTTGCAAAGCCATTGGCCTGAGACAAAAATCACTTGGATTATAGGTAAAGTAGAAGCTCAGCTACTTGACGGCCTCGATGGTGTTGAGCTCATTGTTTTTGACAAGAAAACCGGCCTCTCAGGCATGAGGCAAGTATGGCAACAATTAAAAGACCGCAAGTTTGATGCTTTAGTTCACATGCAGTTAGCATTAAGAGCCAGCTTTCTAACGACTGGCATCAAAGCCAAGTATAAAGTGGGATTTAATTTTAAACGTGCCAAAGAAGGACAATGGCTATTTACCAATAAGAAAATACCGGATACTCAATCACAACATGTTCTCGATAGTTTTTTCTCTTTTATCCATTATTTAGGTGTACCACCAAGTGCTCCCAACTGGCAACTACCGATTACTCAGCAAGACTTTGATGCTGCCAACAAGCTTCTCCAACAATTACCAACAATTTTAGTTTGTCCTGCGGCCAGTAAAGACGAACGCAATTGGCTAACAGAGCGTTATGCTCAATTCGCAGATCATGTGATTGAGCAGGGGTATCAAGTGGCTTTATGCGGATCTCCCTCACAAAGAGAACAACAACTCACGCAAGCCATTCAAAGCAAGATGAAACATAGTGCTCTTAACTTAGTCGGGAAGACCACATTAAAACAGCTGACGGCTATGATTAAGCTTTCAGATTTAGTTTTAGCGCCTGACTCTGGCCCTGCTCATCTAGCCACCACTCAAGGCACTCCGGTTATCGGCTTGTATGGACACAGTAATCCAAAACGAACAGGCCCATATAATAATTTACACAATGTGGTTAGCGTCTATGATTTATTCGCAGAGCAACAACACAATAAACCTGTCGAGCAATTAGCTTGGAGCACTCGAGTAAAAGGTGATCACGTGATGGCAGAGATTTCACTTGAAGCAGTGATCCAGTCATTTGAACAAATAACAAAAGGTAACGACCCAGATGCCCAATAGCAATACACCTACCATCGCAGTTGCACTTATCGTTAAAAACGAAGCACAAAATCTTGATGCCTGCTTGCGAACTGTCACTGATTGGGTTGATGAAATCGTAATCTTAGATTCAGGCAGCAGTGATGACACGAAAAATGTCGCCCTTAAATACACCGACAAATTTTATGTTAATGAGAATTGGCCTGGATTTGGGCCTCAACGAAGAGTCGCTCAGCAGTATATAGAGTCCGATTTCGTGTTATGGCTAGATGCTGATGAGCGAGTCACTCCAGAATTAAAGCAGAGCATCCAGCAAGCCGTAAGTACTAATGAAAAGAATACGTTATATAGTATCTGCCGCCTAAATTGGGTGTTTGGTCGCTATATCCGCCATTGTGGTTGGTATCCTGACAATGTTGTTCGTCTCTACCCAACGCAACTTACCCAATACAACGATGCTCAAGTGCACGAAAAAGTGGAAGTTACTCAGGGGATGCAGATAAAGCAACTCGATGGAGATGCCATCCACTTTACTTATAATGATTTACAGCATTATTTAAGGAAGTCGAACTCGTATGCTTTAGCCTGGAGTGCAGATAAAGCAAAACAAGGTAAGAAAGGAAGATTTTCTCAAATCATTACTCATTCCATCGCCTGTTTCATTAAAATGTATATCATTAAAGCTGGTTTTCTCGACGGCAAACAAGGATTACTGCTTTCGCTTCTATCAACGCACTATACCATCATCAAGTATGCGGATTTGTGGATTCGAACATCGGCTAAAAAACCTGATCAAGCATTCTAGAATCACGCTCAAACTATTGATAAATAAGGATCAAACATGCATATTTGCCATGTTAACTTAGCTACAGGGTTTAGTGGTGGTGAAAGACAAAATTTAGTGCTAATTAAACACCAAATTGAAATGGGTTATGACATAACGGTTGTTGCTCACCCCAGAAGCCCTTTTTATGATGAAGTAAAAAAATTGCCATGTCGGTTATTTCCTACCAAACATTTTTTATTCAATCATAGGCGATGTATTACTAATGATTGCACGGTGATGCATGTCCATGAAGGGCGAGCTATCTACTGGGCGTATATACAAAAATTGTTGTTTGGAACTCAATATATAATAACCAGAAGAATTGATAACCCATTAAAAAACAAAAGATTATCACGGATGGCATATGCTGCTGCTGCTCATATTACTGGTGTGAGTAATAAAGTAGTTGAAGTGGTATTAGGGCGTCATCCTGATGCTAAGTGTTCTTTCATTCCCGACTCTCCTGCGCGTTATTCCTACGATCCTGTTGCTGTACAAAAAATAAGAGAGCGGTTTAGCCATAAATTTTTGGTCATAAAAGCCGCTAAAATGTACCCTCATAAGGGGTTTGATGTCGCGATAAACGCGGCAAAAGAGCTGCAATCTCAAACGGATATCCACTTTGCTTTGCTTGGCGATGGGCCAGAAGAAGAATCACTTCAGCAGTTAGCACATGATATCGGCAACGTATCTTTGGTAGGCAATCAACCGAATATTGGAGATTGGTTCGAGGCGGCAGATTTATTAATTCATACCTCCTACACTGAAGGGATGGGATCGGTAATTCTTGAAGCTATGGCTGCAGGCCTTCCTGTTATAGGCTCCAAAGCCGGAGGAATACCTGATGTAATCCAAGATAGCGTTTCAGGGTTATTATTTGATGTAGGGGATGCTACGCAACTGAGTCAACTCATACAAAAGATCAAACAATCTGACGAACTCTATGAGCAACTCAAGTTAGGCGCCAAGAACAACTTAATTAAGTTTGAAATAGAAACAACAGCACAAGAATATGAAATCATATATCAACAAATAGAGCGTGGATGATGACCAAAAAAGTTTTATACCCAGGAACGTTTGATCCTATGACTAACGGTCATTTGGATTTAATCGAACGCGCAGCCAGTATGTTTGATGAGGTCATTATTGCGGTCGCGGCAAGTCCAAGCAAAAACACCATGTTTACCTTAGAAGAGCGTGTTGAGTTCTGTAAACAAATCACTCAACACCTAGATAACGTTTCAGCTCAAGGTTTCAGCGGGTTAATGGTGGACTTTGCGAAACAGGTCAATGCGAATGTACTGATCCGAGGCTTACGCACCACCGTCGATTTTGAGTACGAATTTGGTCTTACGAATATGTATCGCCGACTAATGCCGGGGCTTGAAAGTGTGTTCTTAACTCCAGCAGAAGAGTACTCTTTCATCTCTTCAACCATTGTTAGAGAAGTTGCCATCCATGGTGGTGATGTATCGCAATTTGTACCTAAAATAATTGCGGATGCTCTACACGCTAAAAATGGCGATTAGCAAAAAGCAAAAAACTGTAAAGGCACAGCTTTGTTTATAAAACTGTGCCTTTAACTTCTCTTAATTGTCTTTACCAATAACTACCTGCGAACGTAAATAGTAGTCCTGAAGCTTACGGTACTCTTCACTCCAATCCGCATCTACATTTTCCGTCGTCACTGGATCAGACTTCAAACTGGATAAATCTTTCCATGGATATAACTTTTCAGGCTGAGAATTAGCATAAGAACCTAGGTCATGGACACTTCGAGATGCGTTATAACCAATATTACTAATCGCATTGGATGACAACAAATTCTCACCTCCCAGAGAGACGTAAGATTGATCCGATAAGCTAAAATTATACAACGTAGGAAACACATCTCGATGGGAACCGATTCGATTACGATCAAAACGATAATCAGAATGTTCCAATATCACATCTGGCACATACATATAAAATGGAACGCCAAACGTTAACCCAAATTCACTCGCCGTCTCTGTTTCTAAATATCGCACACGGTGATCACCAGACGCGGCTACAAGCGTCTTACTTCCTAACTCAGAGCCTTTAATCCCTTGAACAAATTGGCCTAGTGAATCATTCGAATACTGATACGTTTCCAGTAAAGCATGCGCTTGATCTGCCATAGGCCCAAGCAGTGTTGTTAACCGTTCGCTTACTTTCACTGGCTTAGGCTGATAATCAGCTGGCGCTCTAAATGGAGAATGATTGGTTACCGTCATGATGTAAATCATCAAGGGTTTTTCAGCTTCATCTAGCAACTTACGAGCAAACTTGAACGTATACTCATCGGGAACACCCCAAGTATCAGCGTACTCTTCTGCCGCTGGGAACGCTTTTTTGATGCTGTTTTCATCGTAAACCGTATCAAAACCTTGGCGCGGTAAATAATTCGCCAAATTACGCCACATACTGTTGCCGCCATAAATAAACACCACTTCGTAACCAGCCTGTTTATAAGGCAATACCGCCGAACTTGGTAGCACCACCTTCTGAGCACTTGAATGGCTAATGGTCGGTATATTACTGTGGAACAGCATCATGACGATGCTATCAATGGTTGCGGATGTTCCGGCAAGAAAGCGCTTAAATACAAAATCTTGCTCAAAGCCTTCACGTAACGAGCCAAGTAGGTCGTTATTACTCGCGTCATCCTCAATAAGCACATTCATCCCCATCCCTTCCATCAACGCCATTACAACGTTGGGCTTATTTGCTTCTAAATAATCATTTTTAGGGGTTTGATAAACTGGGGTTGGTTGGCCTAACACTTTCAACATCTGAGCTTCAACGGCTTCGGCTGAAATAGGTTCAAATTTGGACTGCTTCTTATAGTCACTTTTTGCCCAATCGAGCGCCATAAATGCATTGGGAGTAATGATGTTCAACGCTTTGTACTGAGAAACATTCGCGTGATAACGCTTAAGCGGCAAAGTACCAATCGAACCACGAGCAATCACCACATAGACTAAAATAGTCAACACAACAGAGACAGTAGTAACGGCCCAATGACGCTTACTCCACTGCCACTTTTCCGCTCGGCGTAACAGCTTAGCGGTACCTAGAAATGCTAAAGCAGAAATAGCGATTGACGCTAAAAATGAGCGAATTATCGGGTAATCTTCCCACGCATTTTCCAGCACGGCTTTCGTATCATCATCAAACAAACCAAACACGAAAACATCAATGTAGCTACCATATGTCACATAGTAATAGTAATTACCGATTGAGAAGGCCGCTAAGAGAAAGAAAATAAGAGCGACATAACTTGGAATACCACGAGAGAAACGTTGATATACCTTTGGGAAAGCACCAACACTCAACCCAATCAGTAATAGAGGCGCAAAAGCGATAGAGACAATTTTCGCATCAAATCGAGCTCCAACAATAAAGGCTTGCCACACATCACTACTTAAACCAACCAATTGCTCAAATTCAACAATTTGGCTAAAGAAAAGACCACGGGCGAGAGACAAGAGGATAAGACCACCCAAAACCAAGGTCGAGATCACTCGAATCAGGTGGCGAAAATTATGCTGGAAGTTCATGATAAATCACTTATAAGGTGTAGATATAATTCAAATATTTTAAGCTCTGCAATATAGCACATTATTTAATCTTGTTTATGTGAGGTTCACTTCTGGCACCCTTCACAGAAAAAAGTATTACGTTGGGCAATTTTTTGCTCTTGCAGTATTGACCCACATTTAGGACACGGCTCTCCACCTTTACCATAAACCTGAAGCTCTTGAGCAAAATACCCCGGTTTACCATCCGCTTGAGAAAAATCTTTTAGCGTTGTCCCACCTTGCTTAATTGCGGTAGCAAGTACTTGCTTAATGTCATGAACGAATCGAGTCCATTCAAGCAGAGAAAGGCTATTTGCAGGTCGTAAAGGATGAATGTGAGCATTAAAGAGTGATTCGTTAGCGTAGATATTACCGACGCCAACCACCACTTTGTTATCCATAATGAATTGTTTCACCGCAACCCGCTTTTTTTTCGCTTTATCCATTACATACCCAGGATAAAAATCATCAGTTAACGGTTCAGGCCCACAATTATCTAGAACGGAATGAGATTCACCAGGTGCACACCACAACCAAGCACCAAAGCGGCGTGGATCGTTATAACGAAGTACTTTTCCATTGGTTAATTTGAGATCCACATGATCATGTTTATCTGCGGGAAAATCATTGTCGAGAACTCGTAATGATCCCGACATACCCAAATGGACGATCGCAGAGCCTTCATCGGTATTAATTAACAAGTATTTCGCACGACGAGTAATGCTTTTGACCACTTTGCCATGCAATAAATGAATCTCTTCCGGTATCGGCCAGCGCAGTTTGGGCTGGCGAACAATAATCTTATCAATGGTTTCACCCACTAGGTGAGGCGAAATTCCCATTTTACTGACTTCAACTTCTGGTAATTCAGGCATGGTTATTCACTGGCCTCCATAGGGAATAGGAAATCTTTCTCTACCGAGATCGCAATCCACTCACCTTGCCAATTTTTTAATAACCAAAATTGAGGCGCTTGATAGTAAGTGATCCTCTGAGGCTCTTCCTGATCTTCATACCACACTTCAACCGTTTTAGGGTTATTCAACAGTGGTTTCAAACCATTGTAAGTCTCTGAATCAACGTTAGTTCCAACCAGTTCACGCCACCTTTCAACTAACACTTTCGGAGCGACTTCTGTTGGCAAGCTTGATCGCCATCGTCCTTGATTTTGCTCTAATGACCATTGATTAAAGTGCAATGCTTGAACGTCACTGTTTGGATCCAGTAAATAGGGATAACGACTGATCGGCTCTGCTACTAAATAAGTTTTAATCACCGAAGGTAGGTTTAACACCGCCATGAAAGCAACAACACTTAAAATTAAGATATTGTTCCAACGACGGCGACGGGCTGGGCGATTCAATGGCTGCTCCTTGCGGCTAAAGTCGGCAAAAACGATCATATTTAATAAGATCATCGATTCAGTATGAGGGTAAATTTAACATAGAAACATTAAAACGAACAAAAACTCATCGAGAGTCTGAAGCTCATTAACACCATAATAGAAATAAGAGTGTAGACGATAAGCGAAACTTGAATTTTGGGTATAAAAAAACCCAACTCGAAAGCTGGGTTTTTATCTATTTACATCGAAGGAAATCAATTACTTGATTTTAGCTTCTTTGTACATAACGTGCTGGCGAACTACTGGATCAAATTTCTTGATCTCAAATTTGCCTGGCATGTTACGCTTGTTTTTGTCAGTTGTGTAGAAGTGACCTGTTCCAGCAGAAGATACTAGACGGATTTTCTCACGAATGCCTTTAGCCATTGCTTAATTCCTCTTAAACGTTTTCGCCACGTGCACGGATATCAACAAGAACAGCATCGATGCCTTTCTTATCAATAATACGCATGCCTTTAGCAGTTAGACGTAGTTTAACAAAACGTTTTTCGCTCTCTACCCAAAAACGGTGAGTTTGTAGGTTCGGCAGAAAACGACGCTTGGTAGCATTTCGTGCGTGCGAACGGTTGTTACCCGTTACTGGACGCTTACCAGTTACTTGGCATACTCGGGACATGAATGTCTCTCCAAATCGTTTCAGCTCGATATCAACCTTGGTGGCCGAACCTCTCTATCAATTATGAAAATAGAGGTAAAACCATTATGGAAAATCCATTCAAGGCTATCAAAGGTCGCGCATTATACTAACTTGATATGCATTGCTCAAGACCCGAACAGATCCTTTTAACGGATTTCGTGATCTTTTTTTGAGCAAGGCGGCTTTCAATGAGTAATTGAGCTGATTTAGGTTCAAAAATTAGTGGGCGAATAATAGCAGATTCTGACGATGTCACAACCTAAAATGTGAAATAGATCTACGTCATGTTTACATCCACCCTCTTTCGGCAAAAGAGACGACCTCTCCATCCCCTACAACAAAGTGATCAAGTATCCGAATATCAACAAGTTCCATCGCTTCACACAGCCTTCTGGTGATTCTTCGATCCGCCTGGCTGGGCTCTGCAACACCACTTGGATGGTTATGTGCCAGTATTAAAGCGGCAGAATTATGATAAAGGGCACGTTTAACCACTTCTCTTGGATACACAGACGCAGCGTCAATCGTTCCTTCAAACATCACTTCATCACGAATGACACGATGCTGGTTGTCTAGAAACAATATATAGAACGCTTCTCTCTGCCTATCACGCAACACACTCGATAGATAAAGCTTCGTCTGTTCCGGGCTGGTTAGTGCATCCCCTCGCTTCAGCGTTTCCGCTAAATAGCGTTGGGTCATCTCGACGATGGCTTGTAACTGGACATATTTTGCAGAGCCAAGCCCCTTATGACGACAAAACTCCTCCTCCGTCGAGGAAAATAGTCGCCTAAGTGAGCCAAAGTCTTTAATCAAAAAGTCGGCAAGCTCAAGCACATTCATTCCTTTCGTGCCCGTGCGTAGAAAAATAGCCAGTAGCTCTGCATCAGTGAGTGAGTGGGGGCCATGATTGAGTAACTTCTCACGTGGCATAGATTCAGCTGGAATGGATTTTAGGCTCATATAAGCTCCCTAAGTTTTCACTATAGGAAACAGATTCGGCGAAGGTTGCAATTTTCCTTCGCCGTTATTAGAGAGGATCTAATGTTTAATGTAATTGATAATTAACTAAGATAGATAGCTATAACTTAAAGTGTCCGACTAAAGCGCTCATTTGCTTACCGGATTCTGACAGCGTTGCACTGATCGTTTCAGATTGCTGCAAGTTCCCACTTAACTCATTAACAATATGCTGAATCGACACTAAGTTCTGATTAATATCTTCCGCAACAGCACTTTGTTGCTCGGCAGCAGAGGCGGTTTGAATCCCCATATCTTGAATAGTCCCGACCGCTTGCTGAATTCCCATCAAGCTATCTCGAATTTGCACGGACTCCGCGACAGTTTGATTACCGCGCTCTTGGCTGGAATTCATGGTGCTAACCGCTAAACTCACCCCTGAATGTAAAGACTGCAGCATTTCACTTATCTCTTGAGTACTGTTTTGGGTACGGCTTGCCAACGAGCGCACCTCATCCGCCACCACAGCAAAACCACGACCCTGCTCGCCAGCCCTTGCCGCTTCAATCGCAGCATTCAAGGCCAACAGATTTGTCTGACCCGCAATCTCACCGATCACTTGCAATACATTGGTGATTTTTTCAGTTTGCTGGCTTAATGCCTGAATCGCTTCAGAAGTGGTGTTCACTTCACTCACTAAGCTTTCGATCCCGTTAATAGCCAAATCGACCTCTTCTTGAGCATCTGAAATTTGACGATTTGCTGATTCAATCGCACTTGAAGTCGCATTGGTATTATTGGCCACCTCACGAGAGGTCGCACTCATTTCAGTCACAGCAGTAACCACTTTGTCGGTTTCAAGGCAGTGGGTTTGCATCTGACTGCTGGCACCACATGTTTGACTGTCTAAATCGCTCGCAGCTTGCTGGACAGATTCTGCCGATTGTCGAATATCTTGAATAAGAGGATGTAACTTATCCATGAATTCATTAAATGCTAACGCGACATCACCAATCTCATCTTGGCTCTCTACTTTTAATCGGGCAGTTAAGTCGCCATCTCCAGCCGCCACATCTTTTAACGAATCCACGATATGCTGCAATGGTGCAATGCCTTTTGACACAAAAAAGCTCACGATCAGGATAGTAAGCAACAAACCGACAGACGATAACCCAATAGCAGAAAGTGTATGCTCTTTCAGTTGGTTCTCTCTATTTAACCGATACATCGACACTTGCTGATCAATGTCATCAATATAGATACCTGTGCCTAACACCCAATCCCATTTAGGCATGTATTCCGCATAACCTAATTTCGGAGCTTGTTTATCTATCGATGGTTTATGCCACGAAAAATAGAGAAAACCATCGCCATTTTTAGACGCGTCAATTAAACCTGCAATAACGGGCACACCGTTCTTATCTTTTAAGCCATAAAGATTTTTTCCCTCTAATTGTGGTTTGATCGCATGAAGCGTATTGACCCCTTGAGAATCATAAGCAAAGAAGTAGCCATCACTTTCAAAGCGCATCGCTTTAAGAATTGCCTTGGCTTGAGCTCGATTTTCACCATTGATATCGGAGTCATACAACTCACTAACGGCGGTCACGCCCATCATTAAGTAGGCTTGTAGCTCGCTTTTTTTCGTGTCCACGAGTTCAGTACGATACTCTTCTGCTTCAATATCTAGGCTCTTAGTTCCGTTCCAGTAGTAAACCAGAGTCACCAAAGCGGTAATGGTTATAAGAGGAATGACCGTGAGAAGCAGCAGTTTCGTTTTACTTTTTAGCGCAAGTAACATTGATATTCCTATTGTTGTTATTGTTTGATTATCAATATCATGCCTTCACATTTAGGAATATCTGTGAGTAAGCCGATCTTTCTATAAATTTGAATAAACCGCATCCTATTGCTTTGACTTGTTCCTCTTTTATCCATAAGAAGAGCAAAAATAATCAAATGTCTGTGATAAAATCCTGAGATAAATCTGGAGAATAATTGATGAAAACACTTGCTGGAAAAAAAATCCTACTTGGAATAAGTGGCGGTATTGCAGCCTATAAATGTGCAGAACTCACAAGACGCCTCATCGAACGCGGTGCTGACGTTCAAGTCGTGATGACAAAAGCAGCGAAAGAGTTTATCACTCCGCTCACCATGCAGGCCGTATCTGGCAGACCAGTATCAAGTAGCTTGCTTGACCCTTCAGCTGAAGCCTCGATGGGACACATTGAGTTAGCCAAATGGGCAGATCTCATTTTATTGGCCCCTGCGACTGCCGATCTCATTGCTCGTATGGCTGCTGGCATGGGTAATGATTTATTGAGCACTCTGGTTCTTGCGACAGATTCACCGATTTCGGTCTCTCCTGCAATGAATCAACAAATGTATCAAAACCTCGCGACTCAAGAGAACATCGCCACATTACAGCGCCGTGGCATGACAATTTGGGGTCCAGCGGCTGGTGAGCAAGCTTGTGGAGATGTCGGCCCGGGACGCATGCTCGAACCTATGCAGTTAGTGCATCACTGTGAAGCATTTTTTCAACCTAAAGCACTGCAAGGAAAATCAATCCTGATCACTGCAGGCCCAACTTGTGAAGCGATAGATCCTGTCCGTTATATTACCAACCATAGCTCTGGAAAAATGGGTTACGCGATTGCTCAATCTGCGGCAGAACAAGGGGCAAAAGTGACACTTATCAGCGGCCCTGTTTCCCTTAGCACTCCTACGAATGTAGATCGAATTAATGTTTCTAGCGCACAACAGATGAATGATGCCGCACTGGAACATGCAACGAGTCATGATGTTTTCATTAGCTGTGCTGCTGTCGCAGATTACCGCCCTGTTCAGGTTGCCGATCAAAAGTTGAAAAAAACCGATGATGTCGACTCAATGACCATTCATATGGTGAAAAATCCAGATATCGTTGCAGCCGTTGCCAATTTAAAAGAGAACCGACCTTTTACTGTTGGCTTTGCAGCAGAAACACAAGATGTAGAAACCTACGCTCGCTCCAAACTAAGTCGTAAAAACTTAGATATGATCTGTGCAAATGATGTCTCTCTGCCGGGGCAAGGGTTTAATAGCAACGACAACGCTTTGCACCTATTTTGGCAAGGTGGCGAAAAGGCGTTACCTCTCGCTTCTAAGTTAGAGTTAGGACAAGAAATCATCAAACAGATTAGAATCAACCTATTGGGATAACCCCCAAACAATAAAAATAATGTCTATTCAAATATAGTTATAACAAGGAATCGGAGTCATGGCCGGTACAAGAAAAACCAATCGTCGTGAAGAGATACTTCAGGCGCTTGCTCAGATGTTAGAGTCTACCGATGGTGCTTCACGCATAACAACGGCAAAGCTGGCAAAACAGGTCGGAGTATCTGAAGCTGCTTTATATCGACACTTTCCAAGTAAAGCTCGAATGTTTGAAGGGCTGATTGAATTTATTGAAGATTCACTCATGTCACGAATTAACCGTATTCTTGATGAAGAAAAGGATACGCTGGAACGCATTCGACTGGTGCTTCAATTAATACTGGCATTTTCAGAGAGAAACCCAGGGTTAACTCGGATCTTATCGGGTCATGCGTTGATGTTTGAAAACGAACGACTGCGTGAACGAATTAATCAACTATTTGAGCGTATTGAAACCTCTTTACGCCAGATTTTAAGAGAAAGAAAACTACGTGAAGGCAAATCTTTCCCTGTTGATGAAGGTATTTTAGCCGCTCAACTGCTTGGGCAAGTGGAAGGAAGTTTGAATCGTTTTGTTCGTTCTGATTTTAAATATCAGCCGACTGAAAACTTTGATGCCTACTGGGCTCTGCTCAGCGCTCAAATTAAATAGCGAATAACAAAAACGCGGACCCCAATTGGGTATCCGCGTTTTTTTAACCACTCATAGTATTAAGCAGCGCATCAGCTTGGGTGCTTTACCCGTGCGTAAAGACTAAATCCCGTATTGAGCGCGATACGCTTTCACCGCATCTAAATGCTCAACACTGGTGCCCTTCTCTTCTAAGAAAGTCACAAGGTCTGTCAAACTGACGATTGAAATGATCGCACAACCGAAATCTCGCTCCACTTCTTGAATCGCAGACAATTCACCTTTACCTTTTTCTTGGCGGTCAATCGCAACCAATACGCCAGCCAAGTCAGCACCGTTCGCTTGGATGATCTCCATAGATTCACGAATTGCAGTGCCTGCCGTAATTACATCGTCAACCAACATAATTCGTCCTTCAAGATCGCTTCCGACAAGCTTGCCACCTTCACCATGGTTTTTCGCTTCTTTACGGTTAAAGCAGTAAGGCGTGTCCACATCATGATGATCAGCCAGAGCAACCGCGGTTGTAGTGGCGATTGGGATCCCTTTGTAAGCAGGGCCAAACAACACATCAAATTCAATGCCAGAATCCGCCAACGCTGCGGCATAGAAACGACCTAAGCGCGCTAAATCACGTCCTGTATTAAACAATCCAGCATTAAAGAAGTAAGGGCTCTTACGACCAGACTTTAAAGTAAACTCACCAAACTTTAGAACTTCTTTCTCTAGTGCAAACTCAATAAATTCACGTTGATATGCTTTCATGTTTTTCCTCTCATAATAAAGACCACGACTACTGGCCTAAATAAAGTCACTGGTTGGGGAAAACCAGATAAAAAAATAGCCCCCAAATTGGGAGCTATTCAATAAACTATTCGGCTAACGCCAATTTCTGCGCTTCGACAATGTCGGCAATGCCTTTATTTGCCAGAGCCAGTAATTCTAACAACTCTGCATGACTGAACGGTTCGCCCTCTGCGGTGCCTTGCACTTCAATCATCTTGCCATCTTCTGTCATAACAACATTCATGTCTGTGTCAGCTGCTGAGTCTTCCGTGTATTCTAAGTCACACAGTGCTTCTTGGTTGACGATACCAACAGAAACGGCCGCAACGTGCCCTTTCATCGGGTTACTTTTCAGTTTGCCTTTTGCAATCAAGCTTTGGATTGCATCAGCCATTGCCACACTTGCACCAGAAATAGAAGCAGTACGAGTTCCGCCATCCGCTTGGATTACGTCACAGTCAACGGTGATCATGATTTCACCCATCGCTTTTAAATCCACAACAGCACGTAGGCTACGAGCGATAAGACGTTGGATTTCCATTGTACGACCACCCTGCTTGCCACTTGCGGCTTCACGGCGGTTACGAGTATGAGTTGCACGCGGTAACATGCCGTACTCAGCGGTTACCCAGCCTTTACCTTGGCCTTTCAACCAACGTGGCACGTTCTCTTCTACTGTTGCGTTACACAATACTTTGGTGTTGCCGAACTCCACCAATACTGAGCCTTCAGCATAAGCAGTAAAGTTACGAGTAATTTTAATTGGACGAACTTGATCTACAGCGCGGTCATTTGGACGCATGAAATACTACCTATGAATGGGATGAATTCGGTTGGGGCGAGATTATAACGAAAGAAGGCTTTAGGGTCGAGTACGCGATAGGCTCATCTCGTCTCTTTTCTATTTTCTGTGCTAACATATCGACCACATAATTTTCATCTCTCCTAAGTAAAGGACAATTCAATGATCTACAGCATGACCGCTTATGCACGTAAAGAAGTAAAAGGTGACTGGGGTACCGCCGTTTGGGAAATCCGCAGCGTAAACCAACGTTATCTAGAAACTTATTTTCGCATGCCAGAGCAGTTCCGTGGTTTAGAGCCAATTCTACGCGAACGTTTTCGCAAGCGTCTTGCTCGCGGCAAAGTTGAATGTAACCTGCGCTTTGAAGCGAACCCTGCGGCTAAAGGCGAATTAAGCATTAATGAAGGCCTAGCTCAGCAAGTGATCAACGCTGCCAACCAAGTAATGGGCATGACTGGCGAAGAAAGCCGTTTGAACCCATTCCAAATCATGAACTGGCCTGGAGTGATGGAAACACCAGAACAAGACATGGATGCCATCAATAAAGACCTACTTGAAGCGTTCAATGATGCGATTGCAGAATTTATTGACGCCCGTGCTCGCGAAGGTGAGAACATGAAGGCGCTCATTGTACAGCGTCTAGATGCAATTACCGATGAAGTGGTAAAAGTACGCGCTCGTATGCCTGAAATCCTAGAGTGGCAACGTGAACGTCTACTGACTAAATTTGAAGACGCTAAAATCGAACTTGAAGGTTCTCGCGTGGAACAAGAGCTTATTCTACTGGCACAAAAATCTGACGTTGCAGAAGAGCTAGACCGTTTAGATTCTCACGTTAAAGAAGCCAACGTAGTATTGAAGAAAGGTGGCGCATGCGGCCGTAAACTGGACTTCATGATGCAAGAGTTCAACCGTGAGTCGAACACGCTGGCATCAAAATCAATCAGTACCGATATCACCGCTTCAGGTGTTGAACTGAAAGTGCTTATCGAACAAATGCGCGAGCAGATCCAGAATATCGAGTAAATTTACAATTGTATTTAAGTAATTAAAATACCTTCCCACCATCGTATTATTTAATACGATGGTGGGCATGATAGATTTACCACAAAGGTTAACGATGGGTAAAACAATAGCCATTAATAATTAAGTTAACGGCTAAAAAGTAATGATGACATCCCTGAAATCCAAAGCATAACCCCCTTTAGCTGACTTACACCCTTATCTAGCATCGAGATATCTAACACATCCTCTTCCCTTTATCAGATTTCAAGCTTGAATTGGAAAGCGAGCGTCATCAATGGCTGAACTTCTACTTTATTTGGCGCCCGGAAATCATCAATATGCTTCATTGGCGCAACCGTCACAAAACCCCAAAACTCCAGAAACCGTTTAATAAAACGCGATTCAATCATTGTGCCTAGTAGCTGACTTGGGGACGAGTACTCATCTTCAGGGCATCTCAGCAGTAAGTCAGGGAATGCGGTAATGACCTCTTCAATCAACTGCTTTGTATTGCCATGACTTTGCAAGCGCCACAGCATAAATAGCCAGAAGGTTCTTAAATCAATCTCGTGCTCCCATCCATCTAGGTAGCCCCAATTGTACTGAGAGGTTGCCGCTTCGAGCATTGGGATAAAGAACGCTTGAATGCCGTGTGCTAGGAACTGCTTTTGAGCTGCTTTTTTAACATGATAACGGCCACTGCGGCGATAGATTATACCCGCTATCTCTGCTAGCACTCGGCTGTAATGCAATGCATTAAATTTATCTTCGTTACTGCCTGCATATTCACTGATACTGATATGTCGTTCAAATTGAGATACTGCAAACTCTGGCAATAATTCACTGGCCTGTTTGACGATTATTGTCGGTAAGTTGCCCTTGCTGGTGGCTTTAAATGAGCCATCGTTTTGCATTGCTTCATCTAATATCAATTTTAAGTAACGCATCACCGGGCTGGTCTTAAGATCGTCTGGCGTCTTTATCGTGACCTGTTCCAGTTCCTTGAAAGGTGCATAAAACCAATTACTCATTTGTGTTGGCGAAAGGCCACAAAAGTCAGGATGAGGCCGTTCATTAGCCGCCTTCATTTTTTGCTCTGCAACAATATTAAGTTCTTCTATAGACAAGTTAGGGTTCATTGCAGCAACTTGCTCAATATCATCCAGCATTGATGCGTGTTGCTTAGATATACTGTTCATGCAGCAACGTTTGTACTTTTTACCGCTGCCACAAGGGCAGGGTTCATTTCGACCTGGTTTCATGTTTTATCTACTCGTCTTATTTTATCTTAATGCTACGTCACCTTAAGAAACGCCATCTCAAACCAACATCATCTCAAGCTAAAAGTGCCGCATTTTCTTGCTTACGCTCTGCAAGTGTTTTTTCTATCGCTGACACAGTGGTCTTACTCACCCCGTGTTGCTTAGCAAGCTGCCTAAACTGACTAATGGCATCAACTACCTCTTGAATGCATTGCTGTGCTTCCTTCCAATTAGCAAAGCCTGCACTAGCAGCCAGCTTTTGCATCACTTTGAGTGGTGGCGCTTTTCCGTAGCCAGCAAAGGCAGTAGCATGCTCGTTAAAAGGGTGAGGGCTAAACGTTACATCGTAAAATGGTGCGAGTTGCCAGCTTCCATTATCTGCCTGTAAAAAGCCCCAGTTCTTACTGTGATCATCTTGGTTCGCGGCAAATAAGTTAAACATTGCGCGACGAAATTGAAGTTGCCCAGCAGCTGGTGACTTACAGAGTTGACGACTGGCTTTAATAAGGTCGCTGTAGTCTAAGCTCGGGCTTCGAAAATCAGCATCCAATAAGCCGCAGGCACTGTGCATATGTAAACGCCCAGCCTTCTCTTGCGCGGGTAAATAATCGAAACGCTTTAACGCAAGCCATGCTTTAGCACCACTACTTGTAGGTGCTTCGATTAACTGCCACGTCGGTGGCTGACATTTTGCCAACCCAGCCATTTCTAAATAGGCCGCTTCACACAAACCTTCTTCGTGGCCCAAGGCTAAGTTCTTAGAAGTAAACTTAACTAACCATGCTTCATCGCCAGGTTGTGCATAGGTGCGGCATTGGGTCGCGTCGCCAGCAGGCATATAAATTTGCGCTTTAGGTCTAGCTCCGCCAGAGCTACCGACGGCTACCAAGGTTGCTAACACTTGCTGAGTGCTACCGTCTAACTCATCAGAGAGGGACTGGTCGAACAAGGTTTGGGCTTCAAGGCCAAGTGTTTCCAAATCAATATCTGAACGATTTTCTAATGAGAGCTCTGATACAGGCGTAAAAGACAATGCCCCCATTCCTTGCTGGCCAACAAAAGCCAGCCTATCCATTGCTGTTACTTGTGCTGGCAAAATACCTTGTTGGCGGAATACTCGATCTTGCAACAGCAAACCCCAACCATCGGGAAGACTATCACCAAAAACGCCGTGAATGCCTTGGTGCGGCCCTTTCTGTGCTTGATGCAATCGCGCATCATCTTGAAGCGTAAAAGGGGATAAATTGCCAAACCTGCTTATATAGTTTTCATCGTACTGAAAGAAAACACCTTGGCGGTTTTGCGCTAATACACCCACAGATACAGTTTCGCCCGTTGTGAGAGTGCGCTCCACATTCAACTTTTGGATGGATTTAAAGCTCATCTTTAAGCACCTCTTCTATACTGGTCGGTAAAGCGGTACGGTCAGACGTTGTTTGTGTCAATTGATAAAGTCTGTCTAGTGAATCCAGCGACTGCCACAAAAGCAGCAGCTGACGAAATGAAATTTGTCCGGTGAGTTCAAACTTTTTTATGGTCGAAGCAGGTACACAACTACGCTGGGCCAGTGCCTCTCGCGATAGCTTCGCTTGTTTGCGTAAGCCACGCAGATGAGTAGAAAAAGCTTGGCTTACATCGGTATCATCTAAAAGTGAAAATTTCATACGCAGCCTTATTGGATACAGTAATGTCTATTATAGCGTTATTTTGTAATTTATGGACACTATAACACCCATAGAGATATGAATAACTATCACGTAACTGGAGAAGGAAACTCAAAGCTGATACTTTGCGTCAGGCAGGGGGGGTTGAGTTAAGGTACTTCATAGCCTAATAGGCTTGTATCTAGGAAGTGAACCACTGGTGGTTAAATTGGTGGTCAATAATTAATAACAAAGAAAGACTTGAGTGCATCCATTTGATTTTTGATGAGTTTAATATTCTAATCGCCATTCTGACTCTATCGGATCAAAAAAGCCCTAATCACTAGGGCTTTTCTGATATTAATCGAAGCATATAAAAATCAATCATTCTTGCAATCAGAAGCCATTACGACACAGTTCCTGCCACTCTGTTTTGCTTTATAAAGTGCTTTATCTGTATCAGATAAAATATCTTTTGCAGGCACTTCAAAATCCACAATGCCGCCGCCCACGCTAATCGTGACTGGAATATCGACACCATCGACAGTAATTGGTTTTTTCGCGATAGATTGGCAAATTCTCTCTAATACACCGCGCGCGAATTCATCGGGTAAATTAGGCAGTAGAAGAACAAACTCTTCGCCACCAAAACGGCATAACGTATCAGATGTTCGCAAACAGTGATGAACACGATTTCCCAGCTCTTTTAAGACTTCATCGCCAACTGGGTGACCATAGGTATCGTTGATATGTTTAAATTTATCGACATCAAAAATCGCGTATGTCAGAGACCATTCATAACGCTTACAACGCGCAATGTCATGGTTTAGCTGTTCAAAGAAGTAACGACGGTTGTATAAACCAGTGAGTTCGTCACGGTTACTTGTCTCTTCAAGAGTCAGTACTTGCTCTGTCGCCTCTTCAAGCAACAACTGTGCTTGAGCCATCTCGGTCACATCATGTATCGAGATACATACACCTTGGACGGTGCCATTCGTATCCAGCAACGGCCACATTGCACAGTTTTGATACATTTGCGATGACTCAACGCCCGAAAACTGACTAGTTGGGAAATGCAACAAGTACGGACGTTGCGTCCAGTTGGTGTAGGATTGATTTCCTAGCACCATCACTGAACGCACTTTTTTGGCAAACCAGCCCTCTTTGAGTTCTGGGAAAAACCGAGGTAAGTGTTGATTAAGAATCTCTTCTGATTTGAGTTTGCTATGGATCTCCATGAAGCGATTCCAAAAAATCACATTCAGACGGCGGTCAACAGCAAAAACGCCGGCTGTTGACATCGACTCTAGAACCGAAGAGAAATCAAATTCACCACTTTCTATCATGCCATCAGTTTCCGTAGTGAAGAGACTAGGTTAATAAGCCCTTCCTCTTTTAAAGAGATAATATTGTCACAATGCACGCCTTTCTCTTCGATCTCTAACTTAATATCAATCAATAGAATATGTGCATCTGAATCCGAGTACGCTAATCGGCTATCATCAACTTGAGTACTTTGCGTATCAAAGAACAAAATTGCAGGCTGAGACAGGTGTAAATCAAGTTGCAACTCTTCCGATAAACCAGAAAGGCTCGCGCTATTAATGACATTCGTTAACTCATTAAGAATTTCATGTTGAGTTGCCGTTGATGTTGCGTCTTCTTCATCATAGCCTAAGTAACCCATTAATGAAGTAAACGTTCCACCACCGTACATCACTGAAGAGCGACCAATCATTTCACCAATGAATTCTTGTTGCACGATATTCACTGGATCAGATTTTTGACCAAAATCTTGAACTAAAGCGGTGATCTTTTCTTGTGATACTAAATCAACATGAGGGACAGATAGCTTCACCTTACTTTCAAACAGCTCAGATAATTTAGCACCTGCACGGCCCATACCAATATTAGTCAGCTCACGCAGCGCATCAAACTCATCAGCATTTAAATGGATCGAACTCATAATTGCACGCCCTCCTGGCGTAAAAATGATTCAAGCTCTTCAGCAGAGATCGGTTTTGGTAAAAAGCCTTTTGCGCCAAGTTGGAACGCTTCTTCACGTATTGCAGGTTGAATATCCGCAGAAATAACGTAAACACTTGCGCTGTATTCCATCGTTTTAAGGCGCTTAAGCACTTCAATACCATCTATGTCCGGCATTGTAATATCAAGGAAAAGAATATCAAAATTAGAGTTTGAGCATTGAGAAAGTGCATCTTCTCCGCCCGAAGCTTCAGTAATGCTTACTTCCCAGCTTTGTGGAATTGCGCGCTTGATCATTCGGCGAGAAAACGATGAATCATCAACGATAAGTAAACTGTCTGACATTTTAAAACCCTAACTAACTACAAATTAAATGACATAATATACTATTAAATTTCAATTAAAAATCACATTGATATTATGAATAATAAGTAACTATTTCACATTATTTTGACATCGAACATAATTCAAGCAGTCTTTGCTCGTTATTAAAGCTTACTTGAGCGTTTTTCTTACACGAGCACAAACAGCTTTTTCTTGAGAAGATCTTCAAGATCGTGCTACTCTTCGCCTCCATTTTTCTGACCTGAATATCGATAAAACTCACAATCACGTTTTTTGATACAGGTTGGTGCTATCTTTACTATGTCGGCAATTTTTAGCTGGCATACAATCCAAAACAACAGTGGAATAATACAGATGGGCAAAGGTACTCTTTACATCGTGTCTGCACCAAGCGGCGCAGGAAAATCGAGCTTAATCTCAGCTATGCTGGAAACCAACCCAACCTACGCAATGAAGGTATCTGTATCTCATACCACTCGTGGCATGCGCCCAGGTGAAGAAGATGGTATGCATTACCATTTCGTAGAAAAACACCATTTTGAAGATCTCATCAAGAAAGAAGAGTTCCTTGAGTATGCTGAAGTATTTGGCAACTACTACGGCACATCACGAGTTTGGATTGAAGATAACCTAAACAAAGGTATTGATGTTTTCCTTGATATTGATTGGCAAGGTGCACGTCAGATCCGCAAACAGATGCCTCAGGCAAAAAGCGTCTTTATTCTGCCACCATCAAATGGTGAGCTAGAGCGTCGCTTAAATACGCGCGGCCAAGATAGCGAAGAAGTTATTGCAAAACGCATGAGTGAAGCGAAATCAGAAATCTCTCATTACAGCGAATATGATTATGTGATCATTAATGATGACTTTGATGCTGCATTGATGGATTTCAGAGCAATTATTCGTGCTGAACGTTTGAAACAAGATAAACAGTCTGCCAAGTATACTGGTATGCTGACCGCACTGTTAGCGGAGTAATCACTCTCAACTAACCCGTTTTCTTATGAGAACAGTGCTTTCCTTAGAGAATAAGTAAACAGCAAGCTAGAAAGTAATCTTTTTAGCTTGTATACTTTCTCGTCATTAAAAATAAATTTAATAAACTATTTGGAGTTCTCTTATGGCACGCGTAACTGTACAAGACGCTGTTGAAAAAGTTGGTAATCGTTTCGACCTAGTTCTTATCTCTGCACGTCGCGCACGTCAGATGCAGACTGGCGGTAAAGATTCACTAGTGCCTGAAGAAAATGATAAGCCAACGGTTATCGCACTTCGCGAAATCGAAGAAGGCCTTATCACTAAAGACGTATTAGATGCTCGTGAACGTCAAGAGCAACAAGAGCAAGAAGCGGCAGAGCTAGCAGCAGTTAGCAGCATCGCTCACACTCGTTAATACGATTATTCGAATCAAGTAACCTTCCGGGCCTTTAATTTGTATCTATTTGATAGCCTCAAAGACGTTGCCCAAGAATACCTAACAGAGCCTCAAGTTGAGGCTCTGCGTCAATCTTATGTGGTAGCGAGAGACGCCCATGAAGGGCAAACCCGCTCAAGCGGTGAACCGTATATTATCCACCCTGTTGCTGTTTCTCGTATTCTGGCGGAGATGCGCCTAGATATTGAGAGCTTGCAAGCAGCCCTTCTTCACGATGTTATTGAAGATACTGAAGTAACCAAAGAGGAGCTCGAAGCTCAATTTGGTACCACTGTGGCTGAGCTTGTGGATGGTGTATCTAAGCTGGATAAGCTTAAATTTCGTGATCGCAAAGAAGCGCAAGCCGAAAACTTTCGTAAGATGGTTCTTGCCATGGTGCAAGACATTCGCGTTATCTTGATCAAACTTGCCGACCGCACTCACAACATGCGCACTTTGGGAGCATTACGCCCCGATAAAAAACGCCGCATTGCTCGTGAAACGTTAGAGATCTACTCTCCTCTTGCTCATCGTCTTGGTATTCATAATATTAAGACTGAACTTGAAGAGCTCGGTTTCGAAGCTTTATACCCTAACCGTTACCGCGTTTTAAAAAATGTGGTGAAGGTCGCGCGTGGCAACCGTAACGAAATGATCGAGCGTATCCATACCGAAATCAAAGGCCGTCTTGAAGATGTTGGCCTTAACGTTCGTGTATTTGGTCGTGAAAAGAACCTGTTCTCCATCTATAACAAGATGAAAACCAAAGAGCAGCGTTTCCACACCATCATGGATATCTACGCTTTTCGTGTCGTAGTAGACAGTGCCGATACTTGTTATCGTGCGCTTGGTCAAGTACACAGCCTGTACAAGCCACGTCCTGGTCGCATGAAAGATTACATTGCAGTACCAAAAGCCAATGGCTACCAATCTCTGCACACTTCAATGGTTGGCCCTCACGGCGTGCCTGTGGAAGTGCAAATCCGTACTGAAGATATGGATCAAATGGCAGACAAAGGTGTCGCGGCACACTGGTCTTATAAAGGCAATGGCGATCGCACTGGCACAACCGCTCAGGTGAAAGCTCAGCGCTGGATGCAAAGCTTATTAGAGTTGCAACAAAGCGCCGGTAACTCATTTGAATTTATTGAAAATGTGAAATCTGATCTGTTCCCAGATGAGATCTACGTTTTCTCGCCAAAAGGTCGCATCGTTGAACTTCCTGTAGGCGCAACGGCTGTCGATTTTGCTTATGCCGTGCATACTGACGTTGGCAATATGTGTGTAGGAGCAAGAGTCGATCTTAATCCTTACCCACTCAGCAAAGCGCTCAAAAATGGCCAAACCATTGAGATCATCAGCGCGCCTGGTGCTCGTCCAAATGCTGCATGGCTCAACTATGTTGTGACTTCTCGCGCTCGAACTAAGATCCGTCAAGTTCTGAAAACCATGCGCCGTGAAGACTCCGTCACATTGGGTCGTCGTCTGCTAAATCACGCATTGGGTGAGAGCTCCATTACGGATCTCGCAGAAGAGAACGTTCAACATGTTCTTTCTGAGCTGAAAATGGCTGACATGGATGAGTTGCTGGCAGCTATTGGACTGGGTGAGTTAATGAGTATTGTTATTGCTCGTCGCTTACTTGGCTCAGCAGATGAATTAACAGAAGTCGAAGGCACAGACGGCAAGCCGAGGAAAAAGCTGCCTATCCGTGGTGCTGAAGGCATACTGCTCAACTTCGCCAAATGTTGTCACCCAATTCCTGATGATCACATCATTGCGCATGTATCACCGGGTAAAGGCTTAGTGGTTCACCGTGAAACGTGTCCGAATGTTCGCGGTTATCAACGTGAGCCAGACAAGTACATGGCGGTTGAATGGTCTGATGAATACGATCAAGAGTTTACCGCTGAATTGCAAGTTGATGTTCAAAACCATCAAGGTGCATTGGCAGAGTTAACCAATGTGATCTCTAAGACGGGTTCAAACATTCATGGTCTTTCAACAGAAGAGCGCGATGGCCGTCTGTACACCGTGACGGTGCTATTGACCACCAAAGACCGCGTACATCTAGCAAAAATCATGAAGCGTATTCGTGTTATGCCGCATGTTCTAAAGGTTCGCCGAAAGAAGAACTAACGGCTAGCGTACTCGTTTGGGACTCGTCAATATTGCGCCCATAAACGAAACGCAAACAAAGCCGATTTAGATATTGAATACCCTGTGTTTTACTTATTCTCAATAAGCCAAATACAGGGTATTTTTGTATCTCGTCGCTCAATATTTCACATCGTCATCATTAGCTCAATTCAATAACTGTCTCATATCACTGCAAATTCTCCCTGTACAAAAAGACAGTAAAATGCTTGAATAGTTTATCTATTTTTCCTTTCTGTAAGAGCGCTATTTATGTCCCAACTCCTTTCAGCCATCTCCCTTACTTCGCTCTCTGGAGTGGGTGCCAAAGTCGCTGAAAAGCTAGCAAAAGTCGGGCTCAATAACGTTCAAGATCTGCTCTTTCATCTGCCACTTCGCTACGAAGATCGCACTCGTATCTATCCCATGGTCAAACTGCATGCTGGGTTATGGGCGGCGGTACAAGGCAAAGTCATGAGCGTCGATACCATCTTCGGCAAACGTAAAATGCTGTCGGTGAAAATCAGTGACGGCAATGGCACGGTGAGCCTGAAGTTTTTCAACTTTACCGCCGGCATGAAGAACAACTTTACCGAAGGGAAACAAGTTCATGCTTATGGAGAGATCAAGCGTGGGGGAATCGGACTCGAAATTGTTCATCCTGATTATAAATTTTACGTCCCAACTCAAAAGCCGGATATTGAACAAAACCTAACGCCCGTCTACCCCACCACCGATGGGTTAAGGCAAATAACACTACGTAACCTGACCGATCAAGCCTTAGCGCTACTCGATAAAGCAGCCGTCAGTGAACTATTACCGTCAGGATTATACGATCACCAAATTACGCTAGGGGAAGCGCTGCATACCATTCATCGTCCTCCACCAAGTATTAATCTTGAGGAGTTTGATGAAGGGCGACACCCAGCTCAGCAACGCCTTATTATTGAAGAGTTGCTGGCACAAAATCTTTCTATGCTCTCTGTTCGAAGCAAAGGACAACAAGATGTTGCTTTGCCACTCGCGGAAGTGTCCAATCTCAAACAGCAGTTACTGCAACAACTTCCGTTTACTCCAACCAATGCCCAATCTCGCGTGGTGAAAGAGATTGAAGATGACCTAGTCAAGTCTCACCCTATGATGCGCTTGGTTCAGGGCGATGTGGGTTCCGGAAAAACATTGGTTGCTGCACTTGCCGCGGTTAGAGCGATTGAGCATGGTTATCAGGTGGCACTAATGGCCCCAACAGAACTACTCGCAGAGCAACATGCCATCAATTTTGGCCAATGGTTTGAAAGCATGGGAGTACAAGTAGGTTGGCTTGCAGGCAAACTCAAAGGTAAAGCCAAAGAGACTGAACTGGCGCGCATTGCCAGCGGCGAAGCGCAAATGATAGTGGGAACTCACGCACTGTTTCAGGAACATGTAGCGTTTAAAAATCTCGCTCTTGTGATCATTGATGAACAACATCGATTTGGTGTCCACCAGCGTCTAGAGTTACGTGAAAAAGGGGCAAAACAGGGCTCGTATCCACATCAATTAATCATGACCGCAACTCCCATTCCAAGGACGCTGGCCATGACTGCTTATGCCGACCTCGAAACCTCGGTGATAGATGAACTGCCACCGGGAAGAACCCCGATCCAAACCGTCGCCATTCCCGATACCAAACGCGATGATATTATTGAACGAGTGCGAAATGCCTGTCTTAATGAGGGAAAACAAGCTTATTGGGTCTGCACACTGATTGATGAGTCAGAAGCTTTGGAAGCGCAAGCGGCAGCAGATACGGCGGAAGAGCTGCAACGCATTTTGCCCGATGTAAAAATTGGGCTGGTACACGGTCGAATGAAATCAGCAGAAAAACAAGCGGTCATGAAGCAGTTCAAGGATAACGAGCTGCATCTATTAGTCGCGACGACGGTTATTGAAGTCGGTGTGGATGTACCCAATTCCAGTTTAATGATCATCGAAAACCCAGAAAGGCTCGGTTTAGCGCAACTCCACCAGCTAAGAGGCCGTGTAGGACGAGGTTCAGTCGCAAGTCATTGTGTACTCTTGTATCACGCACCACTATCAAAAACCGCACAAAAGCGCTTAGGGGTACTCCGCGAAAGTAATGATGGATTTGTAATTGCACAGCGTGATTTAGAGATCCGTGGCCCCGGTGAACTGCTTGGCACCAAGCAAACCGGAATGGCCGATTTCAAAATTGCAGACTTAGTGAGAGATCAACGCTTAATTCCAGAAGTTCAGCGCATGGCGCGCTACATTCACGATAGTTATCCTGATAATGCCCTCTCAATTATCGATCGCTGGCTAGGTGATCGCGACGTCTACGCTAAGGCATAGCTATTATTGTTAGGAGCTTCTTGTTCAGAGCCTCTTGTTAAAAGCTCTTTACTAAGAACTCCTTGCTAAGAGCCCTTTTCCTACGAGATCCTTTTTAGGCTCTCCTTTCCAAGCTGAGCTTTCCTCAAATATACCGAATGGGCACAACCCGTTCGGTTTGTTTATTTCAGATCAATTTCTCGCCACAACACGCACGCAACCGTTTGCTTTTTGTTTTCGTTTATTTATAATCGCGCACAAATTTTGAGTAAGAACACTACTCAACCCAACCTGAGTCGATTCTGATTAACAGCAATCACAGATGAAGACCGACTCAACTTAGCGTTCCCATTCAGCGAACTCTAAGCAACTTAGTCACAATTAGGATAAACACATGAAAACCCCGAACGCAGCACGCAAATCGGAACTGATCTATCAACTCAATGATCGCCCACCGCTTTTACAAACACTTTTTGCGGCCACACAGCACTTGCTCGCCATGTTTGTCGCCGTCATCACGCCCTCTTTGATTATCTGCCAAGCTCTAGGTGTCACACCTGAGCAGACAAATACCATTATCAGCATGTCTCTGTTCGCTTCTGGTATTTCATCGTTTATCCAAATTAAAACCATTGGTCCTATCGGATCAGGCTTGCTCTCCATTCAAGGCACAAGTTTCAATTTTATCGGTCCTATTATTGCGGCAGGTTTGTCGTTAAAAGCCGGAGGCGCAAGCATTGATACCGTCATGGCAGCCATTTTAGGCACCATCCTTGTAGCATCATTTAGTGAAATTCTACTTTCTCGCGTACTTGAACATGCGCGCCGTATTATCACTCCACTCGTATCTGGCATCGTCGTAACACTTATCGGCCTAACCTTGATTCAAGTGGGTTTGGTTTCTATCGGTGGAGGCTACTCAGCATTAGCCGATGGCAGTTTTGGTAGCTTAGATAAGCTTGCGTTGGCAGGGACGGTTCTTGGCTTAATCGTCATATTAAACCGTTCAAGTAACTCTTATATTCGTGTTGCCTCCATTGTGATTGCCATGTTTGTCGGTTACATGATGGCCTACTTCATGGGCATGATTGACACTTCAACACTGGCAGAAACAGAACTTATTGCGCTACCGGTTCCGATGCAGTTTGGACTAAGTTTTGACTGGTCTCTCTTCATCCCACTGGTTCTTATTTTCCTCATCACGGCACTGGAAGCGATTGGCGACATTACAGCTACTTCAGAAGTATCCGGAGAGCCAGTAAAAGGCCCTGTTTACATGAAGCGCATCAAAGGTGGTGTTCTCGCGGATGGCCTAAATTCGGCGATTGCGGCGGTATTTAATACTTTCCCGAACTCTACTTTTAGCCAAAATAACGGCATCATTTTACTGACAGGTGTTGCAAGCCGTTACGTGGGCTACTTTATTGCAGGCATGCTAATACTGCTTGGTTTGTTCCCGGGCGTTGCAAGTTTTGTACAGTTGATCCCTGAGCCTGTTCTTGGCGGAGCGACGATTGTTATGTTTGGTACGATTGCCGCTGCGGGGGTACGAATCATTTCACGTGTAGATCTTGATCGCCGTGCCATTCTCATCATGGCACTCTCATTTTCAATGGGATTGGGCATCGCACAAAAACCTGAGATCTTGCAGTTTATGCCGGAGTTCATCAAAAACATCTTCTCTTCAGGTGTGGCCGCTGGCGGGGTAACTGCGATTTTGCTTAACCTTTTACTTCCTGAAAAATTAGAAGATGAAGAGATCGAAGCAGAAGAAGCTAGAAGCTAGAAGCTAGAAGCTAGAAGCTAGAAGCTAGAAGCTAGAAATGAGTTTGATGCCATATCGCGTCAAACTCATTTTTATTTTTAAGGGACAGTTATAAATTCAATGATCTAACCACGAACAGGAAAATTAATTTGAGCTTTGAGCCCACCTTCACTGCGATTATTCATCACAACTGAACCGTGATGCTGGCTCACAATCCGTTTGACGATGGCTAAACCTAATCCAGTTCCCTCACTCCCTCTTGCGGTATCGCCACGAGTAAAAGGTTCGAATAGTTTATCAATCTGATTCGATTCAATTCCGGGCCCATTGTCTTCAACGCACACCCAAATCAATTTGCTATCAGCGGTCATTCCAGTACTCACTCGTACCCAACCATTACCGTAACGCAGTGCATTTACCACCAAATTACTCACCGCCCGCTTCATCGCAATGGGGTTGCCTCGCGCCAGTTTTAAGGTGTGGTCAATATGTGTTTCAATTTCAACCTCATACCCCCCTTCAGCACTGGCAACATCGCTGGCAATATCGTTCAAATCCACACTTTCAAACGACTCCACATTCACAGGCTTCAAATAATCCATAAACTGACTGATGATCTGATTACACTCTTCGGTATCACTGATGATCCCTTCCGCTAAATAACTATCTTCTGGTGACATCATTTCAGTCGCAAGACGTATACGAGTCAAAGGCGTTCGTAAATCATGGCTAATACCCGCCATTAGTAACGCGCGGTCCTCTTCTAGCTGCTGAATACCTTTGGACATCTGGTTAAATGCTCGCGTCACCGAACGAATTTCTGACGGACCTTTTGCTGGTAAGGGGGATGGGATTTCTCCGCTCCCCACCACTTTGGCCGCTTTTTCGAGGGCGACTAATGGTCGATTTTGCAGGCGGATGAATAGCCAACCTCCAGCGATGATTAACAGTGCCATTAACAAACTATTGTTAAACAAAGGCGCAAAGTCTTCCTCTTGTAACTCCGATAATGGGATCCGAATTAACGAGTTTGGCAACGCATCGATATCCATCCATAAAACGTAGCTATCTTCACCGAGAATCAATCTAACATTGGTGGTGGAGCCAAGTTCTTCACTCATCTCTTCACTCATTAAATCGATGGTCACAGCATGCTCAAACTCTTCCGTCGAAGGGGTGCCTTTGCCATGAATGGTGACACCAAGCTCTTCAAGCAATTGTCTTCTTAAGGGTGTTTTTAAGTCGAGTTCATCTTGCTCGTCTAGCACCAAGCGTAATTCATGCGCCAAAATTTTATTAAACTGCTGCATGCTCGGCATCAGAGCGTAATAGAACACGGCGTAATACGAATAAGCTTGGCTTGCCACCAACAGAGTGATGAACAGCAATATAGATTGAGTAAGGGAGCTACGAATACGCATCTAGAAAACCTTTAGCGAGTGAGAAACAGGGAGTGGGAGGTGAGGAGAAAGTCTAACCTGAAAATAAAAAACCCTCGGAACATGCCAAGGGTTTATCGAATTGGGTTATGCCTCTTTCCCATCTGGCACAAACACATACCCCAAACCCCACACGGTCTGAATATAGCGTGGTTTGCTTGGATCTTCTTCTAACATTCGGCGTAAACGTGAGATCTGAACATCGATAGAGCGTTCCATTGCAGAATACTCTCGACCACGAGCCATGTTCATCAACTTATCACGCGACATCGGTTCACGCGCATTGGTCACCAGAGATTTAAGTACCGCAAATTCACCCGACGTTAGCGGCATCGGCTCTTCATTACGGAACATTTCGCGAGTACCAAGGTTTAAGCGAAACTCACCAAATTCAACCATCAACTCTTCTGAGCTTGGCGCGCCCGGAGCTTCTACCACTTGGCGTCGCAACACCGCTTTAATTCGAGCAAGCAGTTCACGTGGGTTGAAAGGTTTTGGCAAATAATCATCGGCACCCACTTCCAGCCCAACAATGCGATCAACCTCATCGCCTTTTGCCGTTAACATTAAGATAGGTAGCATGTTATTGGCACTGCGAAGACGACGACAAATCGACAAGCCATCTTCCCCTGGTAACATGAGATCCAGCACCATAAGGTGGAAATTTTCACGAGTTAACAGGCGGTCCATCTGCTCACTGTTAGCGACACTACGTACTTGGAAGCCTTGCTCAGACAAGTAACGTTCTAGTAATGCACGCAAACGCGCGTCATCATCGACCACTAATATTTTATGATTTTCTTGCATCTACTGATTCCACCTATTAAAAGCGTCCACCTCAAGAGATAAGGCAGTGAAAAATGTAACAGACTCAGGGAAAAAGTCGCCTAAATAATTGTTAACGTTTGTTGCCTTTGCCGACATAGTAACGCATCAACTCGTCTAACTTGGTCAGTATTTCGACAAGTATGTCACATCAAGCATTATCTGTAGCCCCACCGTTCGTTCAGGCCAAACTCAATGCTTAACGAAATTATTAACTAAGCGCTCGGCTATGCTTGCGGCTTCTCGTAAGTGATTGAGTTAATGAACCACTCTTTATCACCTTCTGGTGTACGCACCACAAATTCATCATCCACTTCTTTTTTGAGCAGTGCTCTCGCCATTGGTGAATCTATCGAGATGTAGCCTTTACTATCTCCATAAATTTCTTCAGGGCCAACAATACGAAACTTTTTCACTTCACCAGCTTCATTTTCGATCTCTATCCACGCACCAAAAAAGGCTTTTCCTTCTTGCTGAGGTGAATAATCAACAATCGTGACATCCGGTAAGAACTTACGTAAAAACCGAACTCGGCGATCAATTTGTCTTAATAAACGCTTATTAAAAGTGTAATCCGCATTTTCAGAGCGATCTCCTAAGCTTGCTGCCCAAGTAACAATTTTGGTCACTTCTGGGCGTCTCTCATGCCATAGGTAATCGTGCTCTTGCTTCAGTTTGTTGTAGCCTTCCCGAGTAATCAGTTTGGTTTTCAATGTCGCATCTCTATACGAGTAAAGTTTTATCTAGTAGTACCGAAAATGAGTCATCATTGTCAATCAGTCTCGACTGTCATTGATTCAGTAAGTAGTCCTCATCACTCCCCACCAGCGCTCCGTACTTCAGTAAGTTCTTACCTAAGATCATGCTGTAGCGGAATCGAGAGCGATCTTGAAGATTGACCCGAATGGTTTTATTTACCTTCCCCAGTTGCACGTTCATCTCAACAACAGGCCTGATGGTTGGCTTCTCTCCTTTCTTCGCTTTGATTCGCATCACATCCACCATAGGTCGGGTAAAATCTTGTTTTTGTCCCTGATCATTTTGATAGGTGAAGCTCACCATCGGTTTTCCATCTTGCTTGAACTGTTTAATATTAAGAGCATGCATTGAGCTTACATCGGCACCAGTATCCAATTTAACCGGAAAGGTCATCCCTTCCACGGTCGCCTTTTCAATGTGTCCTGCTCGAAACAGTGGATAGTCTTCCAATAAGTGATCAGAGCGCGTATTGATAAGCACGCCATCTTTTACCATTTTCTTACCAATCACAAAGTAAGCGTCATCTTCCTTACCGTTGTCGAGTGTTTCTAAAGCAAATTGAAGCGTTTTATGTCGCCCACCTAATTCAAAATCCCCCTCAATAATCGGTCTTACTGAATTGCCCACTTTGATTCTTTTGATCACTGGTTTGGTTATTTTCTGTTTATTGCCTGCACTATCTTTCAAGTAGTAGCTAACCGTGCGGTTTTCCCCCGTGGTCATCTCATAGCTGTCGACTTTAAGCATTGGCGTTTTTACTGTAAAAGAGGGCTCAGCTTGAAGTTTGTAACCATCAATCACAACGTGTTCAAAGGTAGAGACAACTAAAGGCTTATGTTGATCAATTCTCTGCTGATAAGTGTATTGGGAAGCGTTCACTTTGCCGTTTTTTGTCGATGGTTCCGCTTTCAATTGAGTCGCAAGGAAATTTTCTTCATCGGTATCAATCATAAAGTATTGATTCAACGTATCCTGCCCCACACTCAATATGGAAGATGACTCACCTCTGTCTTTTAAATACGCCTGCATATAGTGAACCTCATCACCAAGTATGACAGGTAAATTGACCAGTGGGCGTTCGTGACCATTCACATTCAGCATTCGATCTAAAGGCAAAGAGAGCGTCTTTTTTACCTCATCAACACTGATTGCATCAAAAGTGACACGTTGTGCTTGTGGATCGACATGGATGTTTTCAGCATGCATATTGGAATATTTGTTGATCCCAAGGAACCGCGTCTCAATCGGTAAGCCCGCTAACTCTAACTGCTCTTTTTTCCCCACAATTTTCGAGTTCGGCTGCTGTTGTAAGTAATCATAGCCTGCTAATACCCAAGCGTTATGCTCAAGAAAGCTTTTTCCTATCAAAATAGAGGCTGAAAAATTACCTCGATCGGTCAAGTTCACCTTGGTGTTCACCGTCTTTCCTGCAATGGTCAATGGTAGGCGAATGACGGGCCTATAAAGGGGAGTTTCACTGGTTCGGCTGCGGATAACACCTATATTTTCAAGAGGACGTTGCACCTTAACCTCTTTTCCAGTGTAAGGGTGTCGAAGAGTAAAAGAGACGCTCGCACTTACCCTGTTCGGTGTTTTATCAAACGCTTTTTCTAGCGCTTTCAATAATTCTAGCTTCGGTAAACCTTGCAGTTCAGGAGCGTCGCTGAAGACTTGAATATTGTCGGCATGTATGGAAGTGGTGTCGGCTCCGGTATCAATTTTCCCGACAAAAGGGACACCACTTAAAGCATCAATATCTGAATAATAGACACGCTCAACTCGCCCTAAAACAATTTTATTATCGACTTCATACACCGGATATTGAGTGGTCGCAGAAGAGAGTTCATTTGCTTGTAAACCGACGCTCCACGACATCAAAATGAGCAGTAACATGAACGATATAAGCGACATAAGCGATAAGCGGGCAGCCAATACTGTTTTCGCTGGCGTAACAATAAGC
Organism: Vibrio genomosp. F6; assembly: GCF_005146325.1. Taxonomy (NCBI): domain Bacteria; kingdom Pseudomonadati; phylum Pseudomonadota; class Gammaproteobacteria; order Vibrionales; family Vibrionaceae; genus Vibrio; species Vibrio genomosp. F6. The sequence goes on from NZ_SYUT01000012.1 coordinate 113,773, forward strand.
GAAAAAGACCGAGTAGCAACGGTTCGTATCTCATCGACCAATGATGTCAGTATTGATGGTATCTTCAGCATTCTATATTCCCATATCGTTCATGATTACTAATTATCCACATTCGAGCCCTCATATGCTCATAAGTTCTGATTGAAGTTGAGGTTTTGACAAAATATTAACTTAACAGCGTAATAAAAATTCAATATCTATTTAGAATTGACAACTTCATCGGGTGAGATTGGAAATAGCTAACTTCGCCCCCATGTTATTAGCATAAAATTATTCATACCGACGGCTAGAGCTAAGAAAGTTTAGCCTGAAAATAGAGATGAGACCCCACGGATGAGCCAAGTTATTTGCCAACAAATTGCTCAAGAGCTGAATGTACGCTCTGAGCAAGTGATCGCAGCGGTTACCTTAATCGATGACGGAAACACCGTCCCTTTCATTGCCCGATACCGTAAAGAGGTGACGGGTGGACTCGATGATACTCAACTGCGTAATTTAGACACTCGCTTATCTTATCTCAGAGAGCTTAATGATCGCCGTCAAAGCATCATCAAGGCGATTCAAGACCAAGGCAAGATGACACCTGAACTGCAAAAAGAGATCAATGATGCAGACAGTAAAACTCGCCTCGAAGATTTATACCTTCCATACAAACAGAAACGTCGCACCAAAGGTCAAATCGCTATCGAAGCGGGACTTGAACCTCTAGCCGACAAATTATGGAATGAACCACAGACTAATCCTGATTCTGAAGCGGATAAATACATCAGCAGCGACAAAGGCATTGCGGATACCAAAGCGGCCCTCGACGGGGCAAGAGTCATCATCATGGAACGCATTGCCGAAGATGCGAATTTACTCGAAAAAGTCCGAACTTATCTAACCCGTAACGCTGAACTTTCTGCGCGCGTGGTCGCAGGCAAAGAGCAAGCAGGCGAAAAATTTAAAGACTACTTCGAACATAATGAAGCGATCAGCAAAGCTCCCTCACACCGTGCGCTTGCGATGCTTCGTGGTCGTAATGAAGGCTTCTTACAACTTTCTATGAATGCCGATCCCGCGCAAGATGAAAGCATTCGTAGCTCTTACTGCGAAACGATTATTTCCGACCATTACGGCATTTCACTGAGCAACGCACCCGCCGATGCTTGGCGTAAGCAAGTGATCAGCTGGGCGTGGCGCATTAAAGTATCGATGCACATGGAAACCGAGCTGATGGGCAGCATGAAAGAGCGTGCGGAAGTGGAAGCCATTGAAGTGTTTGCCACCAACCTAAAAGATCTACTCATGGCAGCACCGGCTGGTCCTCGTGCAACGCTGGGTCTTGATCCGGGTTTACGTACTGGTTCTAAAATTGCGGTTGTTGACCCGACAGGTAAAGTTCTTGCAACAGAGACCATCTACCCTCACCCACCACAAAAGCAGTACGACAAATCCGCTCATGTGGTTGAACAGATGGTACGAAAATACAATGTTGATCTGATTGCCATTGGTAATGGTACGGCTTCACGTGAAACGGACTCTTTCGTTGCTGATGTCATTAAACGTGGCAACCTGAAAGTACAAAAAATCATTGTGAGCGAAGCGGGGGCATCGGTTTATTCGGCTTCTGAGTTAGCGGCGAAAGAGTTCCCAGACATGGATGTATCGATCCGTGGTGCGGTGTCGATTGCGCGTCGTTTACAAGATCCTCTCGCTGAACTAGTGAAGATTGATCCAAAATCTATCGGGGTGGGCCAATACCAGCACGATGTGAGCCAGAGCATGCTAGCAAAACGTCTAGACGCGATTGTTGAAGATTGTGTGAATGCGGTTGGTGTTGATGTGAATACCGCTTCTGCCGCTCTACTGACGCGGGTTGCTGGTCTCTCTAATACAATTGCGCAGAACATTGTCGATTACCGCGATGAAAATGGACGATTTGAAGCTCGTACTGCATTGAAGAAAGTCGCGCGTCTTGGGCCAAAAGCGTTTGAACAGTGTGCGGGTTTCTTACGAATCATGGATGGTAAAAACCCTCTGGATGCCTCTTCTGTTCACCCTGAAGCGTACCCATTAGTGAAAACCATCGCGGCAAAAAACAGCAAAGATGTGAAAGGTTTGATTGGCGACAGTCAGTTCCTACGCGGTTTGCATGCGATTGATTACACGGACGATAACTTTGGTGTCCCGACGATCACCGACATCATCAAAGAGCTTGATAAACCAGGACGCGATCCACGTCCAGAGTTCAAAACCGCGACATTTGCGGAAGGGGTGAATACCGTTTCTGATCTTGAAGTTGGTATGGTGTTGGAAGGCGTTGTATCAAACGTGGCGAACTTTGGTGCCTTCGTTGATATCGGCGTTCACCAAGATGGCTTAGTGCATATTTCCGCGCTAACCGATCGCTACGTTGCCGATCCACGAGAAGTGGTGAAAGCGGGTGATATCGTGAAAGTAAAAGTCATGGAAGTTGATGCCCAGCGTAAACGTATCGCTCTGACAATGCGCCTTAACGATGAGCCAGGACAAGATAATCGCAGCCAACGCTCTTCAGGACAAAACCAAGCATCGAAACCGGCACGCCAACAGCAAGAGCGTCAACAGTCAGGTCGACAACAACAAAACCGAGATCAGCGTTCTGCTCCTCAAAATGCAGCAATGGGTGGCGCTTTCGCGGCGGCATTTGCTAAAGCCAAAAAGTAGTCGCTGATCTGCCATGAGCTAATCTTTCGTAAACTAATCGGTCATGGGCTAATAATCCGATGAACCAATTAGCGCGATGAACCAATTAGCGCGATGAACCAGTTAGTACGATGAACCAATAAAAAGGCCAATACTTGCGTATTGGCCTTTATTCGATGGCTCTGATCATTAACATCATGTTCATAGTATCGCTATTACTTCTGAAGGTGTATTGGGTACAACAGCATGACCATAATGATATTTAATCACCTTTCGCCGTCGCTCCATTTGCCCCTCTTTAATCGCTGCATCTAAAATGTGCTTAGGCAGCCGAAATCGTATGGTGTAACTCTTGCCTTGATCTTTGCTATAGGTCTGTAAAGCAATCAAATCGAATAACCTATCTATTGGGTCCTTCAACTCTTCATGATTAACAGCAGCAGTCTCTGACTCTGTTTCCATCGAATACCCAGGGTGCTCTGATGGATCCCAAGAAGATTGCCTTCGACGTTTATCGTCTGCTTTAACCTTACGCTCCGCATTGGCTTTTGCTAACGCTACGGTCGGCATTACGGGTTCTCGCACTTTATTGTCGCGCGCAACCTGTTCCGTTTGTACATTTACCGATGGGGCGATCAGTGGCACACTTACTGTCGTGGGTGACACAATCATCGTCGAAACCTCCTCAGCATCGCCCGAAGTTACTCTCTGCTTGTTTCCAAGCAGCCCCATTCAAAGCAATCGCTCGTTTTCATCAACTCACTACAGGTCAGTTCAAACCTAGCGCTCTGTTTGGTTAGGTTATATATCGACCAGTTTGTTCATTTATTTAGCAATTTATTTACACTTATACTTGCTCGTCAAAACGAATCAACTGATGACAAAATGCCTCAGGCTCGGTCATGAAAGGCGCGTGCGACGATTGAGTGAAAATAAACTGCTCACTTTCCGGTAAGCTTTTATCCAAATCCTTTGCGACCTTAATTGGCACCAACCCATCTAAACGCCCATACAAACGCAGTAACGGCATCGAGAGATCAGGCAGTTGATGGCGCAAATCCACATCCGCGAGCATGGTTAACCCTGCGAGTAACGATTTTGGGTTGGGCATCGGCCTCGACAATACCGCTTGTTTTAGCTGCTTAAGATCGTGCCTCGCGGAAGGACTCCCCATCGCTTGCAGCGCCATAAAACGTTCGATGGTCGTTTGAAAATCTTCCACCAGCTGATCGGTAAAAGCACTCAATACATTTGGTTGTATTCCGCGCCACGGTTTTTCAGCAGAGAATTTAGGAGAACTGGCAACCGTTACGAGCTTGCTGACGTAATCCGCATGATGCAGCGCCATGTGCGTGGCAACTAATCCACCTAAAGACCAACCAACCCAAATCGCTTGCTTTGGCGCTTGTTCAAGAAGCTGCTGGGCAATTTGCTCAAGATTTTCAGCGTGGCATTCCGCACTGTGTCCATAGCCGGGTAAATCGACAACATGGACACGAAAATGAGGAGACAACGCATCAACCGTCTGCTGCCAAACCGCGCCATTCATACCCCAGCCATGAACTAAAACCAGATCATTGCCTCGCCCAGTGACATGCCAATATAAAGGTGTGCTCATGCTCTCAAATTCTCCCACTAATTCCATACTGAGATACGTTGCTATCACGCTAACGTATCTCTGTTGTCCATCTATTAAGTGAAATTCATGTTATCTCATTGGCGAGAAAAAACCACACTCCTCAACCGATTAAGCCAGTGCCATTTGTGCGGGCTCAATATAGAGAATCGCTTGGTAACGGACATGTGGTGCCAGCACTGCTATCAATACTTTCTATCTCAACCCCGCTGCCTACGTTGTGGGATCCCCACCTTAACGACGGTAGATCAATGCGGTAACTGCTTATCAAACCCACCGTTATGGCACCGCTTATATTGTGTCAATGATTACACTTTCCCGACCTCTGGCTACGTTCATCAATTTAAGTATCAAAAGAAATACTGGTTCGCTAAAAACTTGGCTCGACTACTCGCTAATAACATTGATCAACCCGCTCCCATCATCACTGGCGTCCCCTTACATTGGCAACGATACATAAGAAGAGGTTTCAATCAGAGTGAACTGCTCGCTCACTATCTGGCAAAACAATCCCCAAACTCAATCCACCTTAAACAAGCTTTTATTCGCACTCGGTCTACCCCCGCACAACAGGGGTTATCTAAAGAGCAGAGGCAAGTGAACCTTCATCAAGCGTTCCAATTATCACGGATACCAAAGGCTTCTCACGTCGCGATTGTTGATGATGTCGTTACCACAGGATGTACAGTACGACATTTATGTAAATTACTACTTGAAGTGGGCGTCGAAAGAATTGATATTTACTGTGTATGCCGTACTCCTGAACCAGCCAGCTAAAACTCTTGCGATTCATTTGGTTATAACAAGAGGTGAATTAGAATAAAAAAGGGCTGAATTCATATTCTGACAGGAGTAGAATGGTGCTAATAACCTACAATTTTACTCAGGTATTCGTCGTGTCAAATATTACAATTACAGAAACTGCTCAATCTCATTTTGCTAACCTATTAGGTCAGCAGCCTGAAGGCACGAATATTCGCGTATTCGTGGTTAACCCTGGAACTCAAAACGCAGAGTGTGGCGTATCTTACTGCCCACAAGAAGCGATTGAATCCACGGATACACAGCTACCTTTTGAACACTTTTCAGCGTATGTTGATGAGCTGAGCTTACCTTTCCTAGATGAAGCAGAGATTGACTTTGTCACTGATAAGATGGGTTCTCAGTTAACGCTAAAAGCGCCAAATGCGAAAATGCGCAAAGTGGCTGACGATGCATCACTGATGGAACGTGTAGAATACGCCATCCAAACTCAAGTTAACCCACAACTGGCAGGCCACGGCGGTCACGTAAGCCTTGTTGAGATCACTGAAGATGGCGCAGCAATTGTTGCCTTTGGTGGCGGTTGTAACGGTTGTTCTATGGTTGATGTCACTTTAAAAGAAGGCATCGAGAAAGAGCTGCTTCAACAGTTCGAAGGTGAACTAACTGCGGTTCGTGATGCAACAGAGCACGATCGTGGTGAACACTCTTACTACTAAGAAGAGTGTGCTTACTAAGAAGAAAGCGTTTACTAAGAAAAAAGTAGTTCCAACCTAAATATTGAGAGGCTGACATGAAAGTGTCAGCCTTTTCTTTACCTGAACATCACCGATGAATGAATGCCCTTCTCAAAATAGCTGACGCCCCAGTTCCGGCAGTAAAACGATTCTGTTGTGACACTTTACGAATAGAGCCCTCATTACTGATATATATTTATAAATAAATCGATTGCTTAAAAACTCACCCTTTCCAAATCATCACTTTTTCCCATATATTAGAGGCTCTCATCATTGAAAGTGACCAACGCTAAGGAGTGAGCGAACATGAGCAAAAAGAAAGGGCCTGAGATTCTGGCTCAACAGGTCGTCGCTCAATCAAAACTATTCTCTATCGAATCAATGGATCTGCGTTTCTCTAATGGGGTTGAACGAACCTATGAACGCATGAAACCGAGTGGTCGCCACGCAGTCATGATGGTTCCTATTACGGAACGCGGTGATATTTTATTAGTGCGTGAATATGCTGCCGGAACGGAACGTTATGAGCTAGGCTTTCCAAAAGGGCTCATTGATGCAGGTGAAACCGCGTTGCAAGCTGCAGATCGTGAATTAAAAGAAGAGATAGGTTTTGGTAGTCACCAACTAACACCGTTAAAAGAGGTCATTCTCGCCCCCTCTTATTTTTCCAGTAAAATGACGCTGTTCATCGCTCAAGGCCTTTACCCACAAACACTGGAAGGGGATGAACCAGAGCCACTGGAAATAGTACGTTGGCCACTGGCACAAGCCGAAGAGTTACTGACTCATTTAGATTTTTGCGAAGCCAGAAGCATTACTGCGCTACTACTCACATTGCGAGCTTTACCGACACTCGGAGAATAAATAGGAACGTTTATGCCCATTACAAAAGATTTGTCTCATCTTATTCCATCAGTCATTGAAGTCGCTCGTTCTGCTGGACAGTTGATTCTAGATATCTACGAATCCAAACAGTATGAAGCGTTTACTAAAAGTGATGAAACTCCAGTAACGAGTGCCGATCTTGCCGCGCATAAATTGATCATGGAGCGACTGACCGAGCTCACTCCAGACATTCCGGTTCTTTCTGAAGAAGATACCGATATCAGCTTCGAACAGCGCTCTCAATGGAATCGATACTGGTTGGTTGACCCTCTTGATGGCACCCAAGAATTTATTGCTCGTAGTGGTGACTTCGCAACCATCATCGCTCTTGTAGAAAATAACAAACCGGTGATGGGTGTAGTATATGCGCCAGTGTCTGGTGTCACCTATTATGCCTATCAAGGGAAAGGGGCATGGAAAATCCCTGACATGGCTGAGAGCGTTAAGATTAAAACTCACAAACATGAAGGCAGTCAGCAATCTATTGCCATTGCGATCAGCCGTCGCCAAGACATCAATTGCATCACCAATCGAATGAGCGCTCAGTGGAATTATGATCTTGTCCCTCTCGGCTCTGCGGCACTCAAAGCGTGCTTAGTCGCAGAAGGAGCAGTGGACTGTTACCTTCGTTTAGGACCGACTGGAGAGTGGGATACCGCCGCGACTCAATGCATCGTTGAAGAGGCCGGTGGCCGAATATTAAGTACCCTACTGGATCCACTCTCATACAACGAAAGAGATACATTGGAGAACCCTAACTTTATTGTTATCGGTGATGAAGCCCTACCTTGGGACAATATTCTGCAAGTGAAAGATTAATCACTCCATACTCACTGGTATTCATGCAAACAAAAATCCCTCGACAAGTGCGAGGGATTTTTATTAAGTACAGAAGCAATACACAGCTCAGTTTCAGCGAAACGTAATCCGCCTCAGCTAGACCTAGCCAGTGACAGCTAACCTAACCAGATTCTGAGAAACATCGGCTTAAAAACGGCCTTGGTAGTTAAACTGATACTTACCTTGCCCATCAGGATTACCTAACCATTTTAATTGTGCCTTCATAGCCGCAGGGAATTCGGCGCCAGGTTTAAACCACGCTTGGCTGCTATAACGACGGTTAGGGGTTAACTCACCGGTAAATTCACTGCTAACATTGGAGCTCTGCTGTCCACCCTTCGCACTGATCTTACTATCCGCACAAGTAAAGTCGGCAATCACTGGCCCTAAATCAAGGCTTCCAATTGGCGATTCAACACTGCTACTACTCCACGCCAGTGAACCTTCACCCGCTTGGCACCAAGGGCTCGCGTAAGTCATCTGCTTAATGGTTAGCTCTAATTGACCATTCAGAGTCACAGGAACGGGAATTGGCATAGGAGATAAGGCTAATGCTTGCTCTGCTGGCATTGACGCCACAACACTCTCCGCATAAGGGCCCGACAAACCATACCCAACCATGCCTTTACCATGCAGCCCAATATCACTGCCACGTCCAAAGCGGACGGCAAATTCAGCTTTCGCTTGGAATAGTTGGCTTAACTGAAAATTCCAGTTTGCAGCACCATAATTTCGCTTCTGCCAACTCACTTGATCCGCTCGACCCTGCCAAACCGTACCTTGAGCGCCTTCGATTTTAAGCCCTCGAACGCTCGGCATGTGTTGCAGTACAAAAGAGATGGGTAGATGAGCCAACAAACTGACTGAGAATACCAATACAAATATGACGCTATAAAGAATCCCGCGTTTCACTTCAATTGCCTCGCTTAAATTGGAGTCTATTCACATCAATCACACCCGATTTTTCTGAGCGGTCAATATCCATAAATTCAACCTCAACCCCTTTCTGATCTTTTAGATAAGCGATCCAAGAGAGGAACTGATTGAAAGGCACAGGTTTAATCCAAACCTGTAGCATTTCATTACGAGGTTGAACCCGAATTAATTCAATTTTATAACCTCGAGTCGAGGAAGAAATAATCTGGTTAAGTGGCTGATTAGAGACTTTAATGCCGCCAGCACTGCGTAACGCAACAATTTCATCCGCTTTATTTTCTACCCAACTAAGCAGCTGTTTCTCACTTGTGATACGAAGTTGAGCCTGTTCCGCTCGTACATTCAATGGTTGCAACAGCCCCCAGTAAATCACGCCAATTGTAAGTAACACTGAGCAACCAATCACTAATCGCTGCTCACGCTGGCTAATACTCGTCCACCACGTTTGTAGTAAGGAAAGTAAATTCTTCACTGTTTTCTCCCTCACTTACGCTTTAAGACGAAACTGCCCATCACCGAATCACCGGTGCGATTCAGTTGGCCTTGTTCAACATTAAATTGTTCAGACAACTTAACTCGTGCTTGTTCAAAATTTTGGAAATCGGCACCGCTTGCTTGGAGGCGAACTTCGCCACGATTGCCATCATATTTTAAGCTTTGCAACTCAATACTAGAGATGGTCCCCAACGTTTTAGGCAGTAGGTTTATCCATGTAAGCATAGAATCCGCTTGGCCAGAACCAGACAAGCGTTGCTGCTCAGTCGTCATTTGACGCTTTAGGTAACTCACTGTTGGGATCTTTCTTTTATCAGGGAACACGCTACGGAAAATGCGTTCACTTTCGGCGCGATAAGCTTTCACCTGAGCTTCATACTGATTAACGAGTAACACTTGCTGCGTAGCTAAAACGGCGATCAAAAAGGTGCTAGCAATCGCGACTTTTTGCCACGTTTTCCAGTATTTCAGTAATGATGACTTGGGTTTAAAGTGGCCCGTTAATAAGTTGATAGAGCTGGCTATCGCCTCTTGCGCGAGGATCTGCATCACAAGCGTTGCTGGCTGCTGTTCCCACTTACAGGTTGAGCTAACTAACACGGACTCATCAGGCAGCTCGCTGTAGCACTGTATACTTTGCTCAGCAGCACCTTCAGTATCCACTTCCGATCCTAAAAACCAATCTGACTGGCAGAACAGTGGAAGCCAATCTTGATCAACCGCCACCGCTTGATAAGCTTTTTTGCGCATCAACCACTGCTGACCAACCTGCACAGCACTCATACCATTGTCTACGACTGGCAGTGCTAATCCATCCGGTAAGACTTTTTTGATCTCAATACCAAGCTGTTTGAATTGACCTAATATTTGGCTGAGCCAATTCTGATCAACCCCACAAACTGACGCTTTCTGACCTGATTTCTCTAAGACACTAAAATGCAGCTCATCGGCATCTTGAGCGATCTCATCTTCCACCAAATAAGGCAACATACTTTCAAACTGACGCGCCGCGCCTGCCGGAATATCAACCGTCGTCATAACCACATCGCTGCTCGACAGTAAGACGATCGTGGTTCTCTGCTGTGCATAAGGCACCAGCTCTTCTAATTGTAAATAACTGTCTAACTGGCCACTCGCAATCACTTCACTTTGGTTTGTAGACCAAACAAGCCATTGGATCGGTACATTATGTTCGCTACTCAGCCGAACGGTCAGAAACTCGCTCACTGATCCCTCCAAAACGACGGCGTACTACCGTCACAGTTTTCCGATTATCGCTGTACAAAAGGCTTCGGATCCGCACCCGCGAATCATCCACTAAAATTTGTGCATCCAATTCAAAATAAGCACTATCTACACTTAAGTAAGATTTTGCCTGCTTTTTTGTTTTCTCATTAACAGCGGCAATATCGGCCTCTGCCATAAATTCATCCACACTTGCCCAACCATCAAAAGGACGGCTTTCGATCAAGTCTTTAGCATTCGACTCACTGAGTTCAGGATCAAACATTGCGACTAAAATCGTGGCCTGCTCCGGCGCGAGTGTATTCACATTTAAACGCCAATTGTCGGTTGGTAGAGCGCACACGAGATTATCGACTTTCTGAACCACGTCACCTTTAACTTGGTACACCGCTCGCAATTCACTGCTATCTGCCATTAAACTATTCGGCGAGAGATACGAGGGTTTTAACGCTTCATAAGTACTGTCTTCTACACCAGAAGAGGAGGTCACATTGGTATCGCTGTCGACAAATTCCCACACCGAATCCGAGATGACCTCTGCTGAATAATTTTCAACATCAGATTCCTCTAACAACCGTTGCAATACTTTAACTAAGTATGGGCGATCCGTGGATGAGAGATTCGCTTTTACTTGAGCTAATGCATTCAAATTAAAACAGGCTTGGCGATCAATAATTCGCCCAGATACTTCTCCATAATCAAGTGGATACACTTGTTCTTCTAACGCCCAACCTTGGTTTAGGTTCACGGTATCACTGTCTTTGTAGCTCTGTTCAATCGCCACTTTTGCTAACGATTCAACTCCTAAACTATACCAATAGGCTTGCTGGTAATTCACCTGATTTCCGGCACGCTGAAATTGCACAAACAGACGCTCAGACATGCTGGCTGCGATGGAAGCCATGATGGCTAGTAACATCAAAACCACGATCAACGCGACACCCGTTTGTCGGTGTCTTGGTTGATTGAGCGCTTTCAGCTTCACACGAGAGGTATTAACCATTGTTGCCACCACTCACTTGAGAACTGCTGCTCGAATCCTGAGAATTAGCATTATCTTGAAGCTTAATGCTTCCGCCCGACGTGAGGTAAATCCGCTCAATTTCGCCAAAATCTTCAAGAGTTAGCACTACAGAAACGGCCTTGGGTAGAGAGAGTTTACTCTGCCACTGTTTCTGCCAGCTTTTTCCATCGTAAAAACGTAAATCTAAACTTTCCACTTGAGTCAGCAGCGGTGTCACCACGCCAGCTTGCCCTGCTGGTGTATCGGGATAACGCCACCAGACACGCTCAAGGGTGGATTCTTTTAATCGATAGCCGACTTTAGTCACTTCCCCACGAGGAAATTGCTGTTGTGGGTTATGCCAACCTAAACGAGTAAACATGACCCCTTTCGCGTCAGAGTCCAACAGGTACTCTTGCCACTGAAGAAGGGCAGATGTCGGCTCTTCGCCATCAGTACGGAACTGCCTCAACGCCATTTGACGAAAATCACTGTCCATCATGACCAGTGAACGTTGAAGTTCATTAATTCGAGTGCTGCGCTCTAAAGAGACTTCATTACTGCGCTGTATTTGATTCACCACCTGATAAGCCGCAAGACTTAAGGTAGAGAAAATGGCTATCGACACCAAAACTTCAATCAGGGTAAAGCCTGCAGATTTGATGGATGAACTCGCGGTTGAGCGGTTTGAGGATCGCTTATTTAACCACATAACTTCTCACCGTCGATAATGGGCTTCCGCCTTTCTCTAATGAAGCACTCACATCAAACGCCTTGAGTAAGTCGCCACTGGTGTTAACCGGCGTTACTTTCCAATACCAAGTTCTACCTGCCATTTCAGCTTCGCCTTTCTGAGCTTTTAACTTATCAGTGCTCAGCAGTACTTTCGCCATCTGGTTATCAACCACCATTCCTGCGAACATCTTCTCTTCTAGATAGCTGACAGTATTAATATGCTGAGTCACCGATCGAATCACGCTTATGGCTGCGGTCGCAAAAATCGCGAGTGCCACCAGCACTTCTAGCAACGTCATCCCACGGGTTCGGTTATTCTTCATCGCTCTCTCCAGGGGTGAGTAGATGCACCGCTCCCGTCTCTTTCACGGAAATACGCCAACCATCTTGAGCAGCATCTCCAACGTTGGGATAAATCGCTAAAACAAACGGAGTCAGTTCACCACTTGAGAGTAAAAAGAGTTGTGGTGGTTTTTGAGGTTTTTTCTTCTTTTCATCAGAGAAGAGATTGTCAGATTGTGTATCTCCGCCGAACATGTTCTCATCAAATAAGTTGCTCGGCTCAAAAAGTCGGTCATCACTTCCCCACGCACCACCGCCCAAGGTTAGCTGAAGTGCGATACTTTCATCTAACTCTGTCACCGCTGGAATTCGCTCCATCTCAAGCTCTTGCCAACCATCAGCCGTCAGCGTGAGGTAAACATAAGTCGACTTACTCTCATCAACTCGAATACCAAAATCTTTACCGCTTAGCACTGCTTCTTCATTGAGTAACATGAAGCGCTGATAAAAGCGTTGAGCCTGTTTTTTACTAAGATCATCACTATTATCAGGCAGCGTCGCGATCACCGCTACAGCACTAACGGAAAGTAGTACCAATACCAGCATAATCTCAATGAGGGTAAAGCCTGTGGCTCGTTTGATTGTCATACTATGTTATATAACCGCCGTATCACTTGATATTGATCGGGGCTCATAAGAGTAAAATGGGCAGCGAAATCGCTACCCACGCTATCTCTTATTGAAAGTCCTGAATGTTCCAGTTGCCAATGTCGGCTGAGATATCTTCGCCGCCTTCTTGACCATCAGCACCAAGGGTAAAGATATCAATATTGCCATTATCACCAGGGCTAAGGTATTGGTACTCATTGCCCCATGGGTCATTTGGAAGACGCTTGATGTAACCATTGTCACGGTAATTACGTGGCTCTGGGCTGCTTGGTTTGGTGACCAACGCTTCTAAGCCTTGGTCTGTTGTTGGGTAAACGCTGTTATCTAGCTTATACATATCTAACGCATTTTCTAACGCGATAATATCGGTCACGGCTTTCTGTTGGTCGGCTTTCTCTTTGTTACCTAACAAGTTCGGAACAACAAAACTTGCGAGTACGCCTAAGATAACCACCACAACCATGACTTCTAACAGTGTAAAGCCCGCTTGTTTTTTCATTCTATTTTTCATGTTTCTCTCCGAACTAAAATTCTCTAATTGCTGACAAGACAGCTCTAAAATTGACGATGCATTATATTAATAGTGTGTAAAATTGACTGCGTATATTGACGACACTACCCACTAATTAAGTTATTCATTTCCAGCATTGGCATCAAGGTTGCCATCACAATAAACAGCACCAAACTCGCCATTAACGCGATCAGTGCAGGGGTAAAAATACCCAACGCGATATTGACGGTAGATTCAAAGTTTTGATCTTGCGTGTTCGCAGCTCGTGTCAGCATCTGCTCTAACTGACCACTTTGTTCACCACTGGCGATCATATGCAGCATCATTGGTGGAAACAATTTGGTTTGTTCAAGGGCTTTACGCAAACTCGAACCTTCGCGCACATTATCGGCTGCGGCCGTGACTTGATTTTTCACATACTGATTCGACATCACATCCACTGCCACTTTCATCCCTTCCAGAATAGGGATCGCACTAGACGTACAAATCGATAATGTATGGGCAAAGCGGGAGGTGTTTAATCCTTTCGATATCTTTCCGATCAGCGGCATCGAGAGGATTTTTCTATCCCAACTCAGACGAATGCTAGGTTTACTCAAGGCAAGCTTGCAAAGATATATGCTGACCACGACCACAGAGAGCAGCATCAACCCCCAGTTTTGAATAAATTCGCTGGATGCTAGCAGTATTTGAGTGGATTGAGGCAGCTCTTGACCCATCTGCAAAATAGGTTCGACGATTTTTGGCACCACGCTTGCCAGCAAGAATGACACAATCACCACGGCGAAGACGACAAGCACAACCGGATAGATCATCGCTTGTTGCAACTTAGAACGCATCTTTTGGCGGTTTTCAGCATAGTCGGCAAGTCGCTCCAAAACGCCATCTAAATGACCCGATTTTTCACCCGCAGCAACCATTGAACGAAACAGTTCATCAAAAATATGCGGATAATCCGCAAAACTGTCTGCCAACGTGTAACCTTCCGTCACCTTTGAACGAATAGCGGCCATCATGGTGCGAATTCGTGGTTTTTCAGACTGCTCAGAAACGGCTTTTAAGCACTCTTCAAGTGGCATGCCTGATTGTACTAATGTCGATAACTGACGCGTAATCAAAGCGAGATCAGGCGTACTGATGCCACGCTTAAAACCTGAAGATTTACCACTGGCTTTATCGGCTTTCGCTTTGGTCTGAGTCTCCACCACTTCAATCGGGACTAAGCCTTGCTCTTTTAAACGCTGGCGAACTTGACGAGCATTATCACCTTCGATAACCCCTTTTTTCTGTCTGCCTTTTTCGTTTAAGGCTTTGTATTCAAACGCCGCCATTATGCTTCCTTAGTCACTCGCATAACTTCTTCAAGCGAGGTTATGCCACGTTTCACTTTCGCTAAGCCATCATCACGAATACTTGGCGTTTTAGAGCGGATGCATTTATCAATCGCTTGTTCACCCGCTTCGCCATGAATCAGTTCTTGGACGGATTCATCTATCATTAGAAGTTCATGGATACCCGTTCGGCCACGGTAGCCTTTGTTATTACACTGCTCACAACCATGAGCTTTGTACAGCACCAACTCTTGATCACTGCCGAGATTAAACAGTTTCTTCTGCTCATTATCGGCTTGGTAAGGCACTTTGCAGTCTGAACATAATGTTCTCACTAAGCGTTGAGCCAATACTCCCAATAATGATGACGAGATGAGGAAAGGTTCGATCCCCATATCACGCAGACGAGTAATCGCACCAACAGCGGTATTCGTGTGCAATGTCGACATCACTAAGTGACCCGTTAATGATGCTTGAACCGCAATTTGCGCCGTCTCTAGGTCACGAATTTCCCCGACCATCACCACATCGGGATCTTGACGAAGAATGGCACGTAAACCACGCGCAAACGTCATATCCACTTTTGGGTTAACTTGAGTTTGGCCGATACCGTCGATATCAAATTCAATCGGGTCTTCAACCGTGAGGATATTTCGCTCGTTGCTATTTAGCTCTTGCAAGCCCGCATACAAGGTGGTTGATTTACCTGAACCCGTCGGGCCCGTCACCAAAATAATACCGTGAGGACGTTTGATTAAACGGCGGAAATTTTCATGATTTTCGGCTGTCATGCCTAAACTGTGTAGATCTAAGCGGGTCGCGTTTTTGTCTAAAAGACGCATTACCACACGCTCACCGTGTGACGATGGCATGGTCGAAACACGCACATCCACCGCTCGGCCACCAATACGCAATGAGATACGGCCATCTTGTGGAACACGCTTTTCTGCAATATCCAACTTCGCCATCACTTTAACCCTCGACACCAACAGTGGTGAGAGTTTACGGCTTGGCGCTAGAACGTCACGCAACACACCATCGATACGGAAGCGAATCGATAAGGTTTTTTCGAATGTCTCAATATGAATATCAGAAGCACCCTCTTTGATCGCCTCACCAAGCATGGCGTTGATCAATTTGATGATAGGTGCGTCGTCTTCCGACTCAAGTAGGTCTTCATCTTGTGGTAGTTCTTCCGCAAGAGAGAAGAAATCATCGTTATCGGCTCCGATATCTTCCATTAACTGACGCGCTTCCGACGAATCACGTTGATAGGCATCGGTCAGTTTTTTTTCAAACAGCTCTTCTGAAATCGCTTCAGGCGTAAAAGCCCCTTTTAGCACTCGACGAACTTCCATTAATGCCGCTGCCTTGATGGGCGCAACATAAAACAAGATCGGGGGACGCTCTGGGTGAGCGTACTCTAATACCAGTTTAAATCGGTTGGCGAAACTAAAAGGTAGACGACGATAAGCTGGCGCCGTATCCAACATATCAACCATTATTGCGTCTCTTTCATTTGATCTAGAAACGCTTGAATTTCTGCAGGGTGACGAATGTCATCACCAAACTCAGGCAATACCGGAATCAAGCTGTTATCCATCAACTTCAAGCCTTGATCTGCTTTGAATAGCTGCTCAGCTCGAATGTAGTTGTATTTACGTTGAGTAATGCCATCAGCACTCATACCATCACGAATAATGGTTGGCTTAATGAACACCATCAGGTTCTTTTTCTCAACTTGAGTGCTGGTTGATTTAAATAGGTGCCCCAAATACGGAATGTCACCTAATAGTGGTACTTTAGATTCACTCTCTAGTGCGCGCTCATCAATCAGACCACCAAGCACCAGCATCTGTCCATCTTGCACAATCACGGTCGTATTAAGCTGACGTTTAGCAAAACGGACATCAACCGCACCATTCGCGCCAAGAACGTTCGATACTTCTTGCTCAATTTGTAGCTGAACCGAGTCGCCTTCGTTGATTTGTGGTACAACTTTCAGCTTGATACCCACTTCTTTACGATCAACGGTTTGGAATGGGTTGTCATTACCCGAACTCGCACTTGAACCCGTCAATACTGGTACTTCTTCACCCACGATGAAGGAAGCTTCGCCATTATCCATCACTGTAATGCTTGGAGAAGAGAGAATATTCGAATTAGAGTCGGTTGATACTGCACTAATCAGTGCTGTCCAATCGCCCATAACCACACTCATCGCAGCACCATTTACGCTGCCTAAAGCATTAGCTAACGTCGTGTAATCACCCTCTTCAGTTGTCTCGCGACTTTCCCATTTATTGTCCGTAGAATTCCAATAGCTCTCTGTTTTGGTTGTATCTTTCGCTTCTTCTAAACCAACCATCACTTGGCCAATAGATGCGCCCGTGTTGCCGTACTGGATCATCGCGCCGGTTTCTAGGTTGCCCCACTGAACACCTAGGTTCACCCCGTCGCCTTCTGACATCTCAACAATCAATGCTTCAATCAGTACTTGCGCACGACGAATATCAAGCTGAGCAATCACATCTTGAATCGCATTCATGATATCTGGCGGAGCGGTGATCACGAGAGAGTTGGTCCCTTGGTGCGCCGCAATCACGACATCACCGCGCTTAGTTTTACTGTTCTTACCGCCCGACTGTTTCTCCGCTTGCAGGTTGTCTGATACGCCTTTTAGCACATCCACCATGTCTTCTGCTTTCGCATATTTCAGGTAAACCACACGGTTATTACCTTTGGTCGCCATTTCAACATCCAGTTGTTCAATCAGACGACGTAGGCGTTCACGCACTTTCGGGTCACCTGAAATCAGAATAGAGTTGGTGCGCTCATCGGCCACCAATTTAGGCTGTAAGAAAGCAGGGGTATTTTTTGTATTGGTGGTTTTATTTAACGCTTCAACAATACGTACCATTTCAGCAGCAGAGGCATTCGCTAGCTCTACTACTTCAATCTCTTTGTCACCCGCTTGGTCAACACGTTTGATGATTTCCGCTAAGCGATTCACCACGGCTGCACGGCCAGTAATCAAAATAATGTTAGCAGGGTCGTAGTGAACGACATTACCCGCGCCCGCATTATCATTTAGCTGACGTAATAATGGAGATAATTCACGAACAGATACATTTCTCACCGCCACAACACGAGTGATCACGCTGTCGCCTTTAATGCGTTCGTTATTGCCCACTACAGGAATTGCTGAGGTTTTTGCATCTTTCGCTTTAATGATTTTCAAGATGCCGGTGTCCATTTCAACCACCGCAAAACCGTAGACTTCTAATACGTTCAAGAAGAAGCTGTAATACTGCTCTTCATTGAGTACATCGTAACTACGGACGTCGATTTTTCCTCGAACGGCAGGATCAACAATGATGGTTTTTTCTAGATTTCGACCAACAATATTGATGAATTCTTGAATGTCTGTTCCTTTAAAACTCGCACTAAAATCATTTGCGATAGCCGCTGGAGTACAGAATAAGCATCCCGCTAACAACCATGCACTCTTCTTCAACCAATGTTTCACGAACCTCTCCCTCTACTCACCCCATGTGGCATGAGTCTGTCTTCTTATCTTAAATGTATAATTCGTTATCAATATCGATGATGGTGTCGCTAAAATTCAATATAGATGTCGTGTTGCTGTCCATCTCTCTCGACAGTGAGACTCAGCTCTGTCAAATCAGAAATCGACCTAAATATTTGCCCCATCGCCTTTGGATCGGTGAGGTCTAACCCATTCAGTTGCGTAGCTATATCGCCGCTTTGTAAACCAACCGACTGAAATAACTCTGGCTCTTTACCCGGGCTAACGCGATAGCCTCGTACTTTACCACCCTGCTTAACTTGGGATAGACGAACGTATTGGAATATCTGTTGTGGATCACGAGTAATCGTTTGTTTTATCTTGGCTAACTTATCACGAGCGCTTGATGGGTTGTTACCACGGACATTAGAAACGGTTTTTTTATTACTCGGTTCCGAAACGGAAAGCTTCTTATACTCTAAACCTTCGAGCATTAACGTCTCATCTCGTCCAGAGTTATCAATAATAACTCGATCGATCAATACCGCTTTCAACTTAGCGCGAGTGCCTTCAATTTCTTCATTGATACCGTATGTCGCTTGCTTACCGCGATTGGCTATAACCGCTAAACTGGTATTAGGGTTTGAACTTGCCACCGCACCCACGAGCACAAGATTAAGACGTGTTTTCGGCGCATCTTGCACAACAGGTTTAGCGATCACTTGAGGTCTTTTTTCATCATAAGCGCCAAACAGGTTGATACTTTGTAAGTCAGATAGATCCATCTGCTGCGATTGATGATTACCACGGTTTTGAGAGACTTGCGCTTTCCATGGGACTAGAGCTCCGCTTTGAGGCTGAACGAACCATATGATTTGCCCTAGTATCCAAGCAGACGCTGCGATTAAGACTAGTGTTAGTACAAAACTGATCTGTTGCTGGAGTGCTGGCCCGTTATTCAATAACCGCATATATAGCGGGCTACTATTGATTCCGCTTCCGAGCTCTAATCGTTTCAAAAATTCGATTCCTTCTTCATTCTTGGCTTTCTACCATACGCATATTAACCGCCAATTTTATCGCGGGTAAAATAGGGACGAACTATAACACAGTCAACAAATTAGGCTGAGAGCGAAGACTGAATTTGCAAGTAACCTTGAAAAATTTGATCGCAATCACCATTGTTAGCAGCAGTATATGACGATTCACCATCTCACTTAGAGGTACATTCGCGTTATGAGTTCCCCAACATCAGCAGTAAGGCTAGACAAATGGTTATGGGCGGCACGTTTTTACAAGACTCGTTCCGTTGCTCGTAACATGGTTGATGGTGGCAAAGTCCACTATAATGGTCAACGAAGTAAACCAAGTAAAATTGTTGAACTTGGGGCAGTTATCACTTTGCGTCAAGGAAATGAAGAAAAAACCGTCACTATCGAGAAAGTCTCTGATCAGCGACGAGGAGCGCCAGAAGCTCAAACCCTTTATACAGAAACACAAGAAAGCGTGGCCAAGCGTGAGCAACATGCACAAGATCGCAAGTTACATGCCGTTAGCCCAAGCCCTGAACGCCGCCCTGATAAAAAACAGCGCCGCAACATCATTAAATTTAAGCAACAATAAGCTGGATCGCCCTTATGACAACGAAACCAACGGCACAAAACGTTTTAAACCGCTACCTATTTGACAACCTATCGGTTCGTGGTGAATTAGTTCAATTAGACGAGACATACCAACAAATTATCGCTAGCAAAGATTACCCAACACCAGTGCAAAATTTATTGGGTGAATTGTTAGTGGCGACAACACTATTAACTGCAACGTTGAAATTTGAAGGGTCAATTACTCTACAACTTCAAGGTGACGGTCCTGTCTCTCTTGCCGTAATTAACGGCGACCACGATCAGAAAGTTCGTGGTGTTGCACGCTTTGAAGGTGATATTGCTGATGATGCTGGCTTACATGACCTTATTGGTAAAGGCCACCTAGTGATCACCATTACGCCGAAGAAGGGCGAACGCTACCAAGGTGTTGTCGGCTTAGAAGGTGACAACCTTACACAAGTGCTAGAAGGCTACTTTGAGCGCTCTGAGCAACTTAAAACCCGCTTATGGATTCGTTTAGGTGAGCACCAAGGTCAAGCACATGCCGCTGGTATGCTACTGCAAGTTATGCCCGATGGAACTGGATCGCCAGAAGACTTCGAGCATTTAGAGCAACTAACGAATACTGTTAAAAATGAAGAACTCTTCTCTCTTGAAGCGAATGAGTTACTTTATCGCTTATATAACCAAGAAAAAGTGCAAGTATTTACCCCTCAAGATGTTGTATTTCATTGCGGCTGTTCACGTGAACGTAGTGCATCTGCCATCATGACGGTTGCAAAACAAGAAGTTTACGACATTCTTTCGTCAGAAGGATCTATTTCTTTACATTGTGATTACTGCGGCACGAGTTACTCGTTCGACAAGGGCGATGTTGATGCCATGCATAACGATGCAGCCAATGGTAGCAACACTGTTCATTAATTTGCATAAATTAAGAAGCACGTAAAACCCGTACAGAGGCCTGCATCATGCAGGCCTTTTTTGTGATCCAAACCCAGTCATAGCAAGGCTTAAACGGCCAAATTCCTCACTTATTTTTTTGAAAGTAATAATCATTTAGCTCTAGCGCAAAGGATTGCGGACAGGATAAAATAATAGACGCCAATATGTGACGAGACACTTAAAACCACGAATATGACATGGGTATTTTTTGAACTATATCCCTGTTTTCTCCCTATCTCGTTGTTAGCATGGTGAGCAGATTACAAAACAAAAATTATTACAAAATCCCTACAAAATATCCTACAAGGAGCACCTATGACCGTTATGGAACATACAAAGGCTGCACAAATCGATCTGACAAAACATGGATTATCTGGCGTATCTGAGGTTGTACATAACCCTAGTTATGACCAATTGTTTGCTGAAGAAACGCGCGAAGGTTTAGAAGGCTACGAAAAAGGCGTAGTAACGGAACTAGGTGCGGTTGCAGTTGATACTGGCATCTTTACTGGACGCTCACCAAAAGATAAATTTATCGTTAAAGATGAGACAACACGCGACACGATGTGGTGGTCTGATCAAGGTAAAAATGACAACAAAGCTATCACCCCTGAAGTATGGGACGATCTAAAAGCGTTAGTGACTGAGCAGCTTTCAGGCAAACGTCTATTCGTACTCGATGGTTACTGTGGCGCGAACCAAGATACACGCCTAGCCGTTCGCTTCATTACTGAAGTCGCATGGCAAGCTCACTTCGTTAAAAATATGTTCATTCGCCCTTCAGAAGAAGAACTTGCTTCATTCGAACCTGATTTCGTTGTTATGAATGGTGCAAAAACCACTAACCCTAAGTGGAAAGAGCATGGTCTTAACTCTGAAAACTTCGTGGCTTTCAACCTAACAGAGCGCGTTCAAATCATCGGCGGTACTTGGTACGGTGGTGAAATGAAAAAAGGTATGTTCGCAATGATGAACTACCTACTTCCTCTAAAAGGCATCGCTTCTATGCACTGTTCTGCAAACGTTGGTGAAAAAGACGACGTTGCGATCTTCTTTGGTCTTTCTGGTACAGGTAAAACGACTCTATCTACCGATCCTAAACGTCAGCTCATTGGTGATGATGAACACGGTTGGGATGATGAAGGTATCTTTAACTTTGAAGGCGGTTGCTACGCGAAAACCATTCGTCTTTCAAAAGAAGCGGAACCTGACATTTACAACGCGATCCGCCGTGATGCACTACTAGAAAATGTGACAGTTCGTGGCGATGGCTCTATCGATTTTGATGATGGGTCTAAAACAGAAAACACTCGTGTGTCTTACCCAATTCACCACATCGATAATATCGTTAAGCCAGTTTCAAAAGCAGGCCATGCTCAGAAAGTTATTTTCTTAACCGCTGATGCATTTGGGGTACTACCTCCTGTTTCTAAACTAACGCCAGAACAAACGAAGTACCACTTCCTATCAGGCTTTACCGCTAAACTGGCAGGTACAGAGCGTGGCATCACAGAGCCAACACCAACGTTCTCTGCTGCATTTGGTGCTGCATTCCTAACACTTCACCCAACTCAGTATGCTGAAGTACTGGTGAAACGTATGGAAGCGGCTGGCGCGGAAGCTTACCTTGTCAATACTGGTTGGAATGGCACGGGTAAACGTATCTCTATCCAAGATACTCGCGGTATTATTGATGCTATCTTAGACGGTTCTATCGATGATGCTAAAACGAAGATTATCCCAATGTTCAATTTAGAAGTACCAACATCTCTACATGGTGTTGATGCCGAAATCTTGGACCCACGTGATACCTACGTCGATCCACTACAGTGGAGTAGCAAAGCGGAAGATCTAGCACAACGCTTTATCAAAAACTTCGCTCAATACACTGATAATGACGAAGGTAAAGCACTCGTTGCAGCAGGCCCTCAACTAGACTAAAACCAAGAAATCACGAGCAAGCCCCTCTTTTGAGGGGCTTTTTTTGTTGATGAAAGATCGAATTTGGGCCACTGTATCAATCTGAATATTGAAAAAAGGCAATCAGGGAATGAATAGAGCCATTAAAGCAGTCATTGTTCTGCTTCTGCTGCTAACGGCCACGTTATGTGTATTGATTGGCGTATTACACACTCAGTACGCGACCCCGCTGGTTAATTCACTGCTCTCTTCTTATTCTCAACGACTTGCCAGTCAACACACTAGCACTCAACACTCATCGTCTTCGATCCTGATACCAACCCATATTAAAAAAGTGACGTACGAGTTCCCGACTCACTTCACTCTACATGACGTAAGTTTTGAAAAAACAGACCTAAGCTATATTGATCAAGTGGATATCTGGCTGAACTCTCGCCTGATAAAAGAGGGCAAGCTTGCCATTGATAGCGTCTTGATTGACGGGTTAAGCCTACAGCAAGGCATCAACGCGACCCACCCACCAGAGAACGTCCTAGTCTCTCAATTAGCCATCAACAATTTGGATTATTCAGACGGTCATTTCAGTGCCCGTGGAATGAATATACAAATAGAAAACCCACTTTGGTCGCACGCTAACCAGATCATGCCATTTGGTAAAGTTCAGCTCAGTGCTGACCAGGTTTACTGGCAAGGTGAGGCGTTCAATCAGTTGCTGATCAGCAGCAACTACAAGCAAGAGCGCAGCACTATTTATGGTCTCTCTTTTGAGTGGCGTGATGCTCAAATATCAGGACAAGCAGAACAGTTAAATGATCGTTGGTCACTCATCAATGTCACTCTCAATAAGCTCAACCTAAACCAGAAACAGGTAGAACGTATTCTTGCCAAGCCCTGGGAAAACATTGCTCCAGTGAATTGGGATCTTAATAGTGTCGACATCCTAAACAGCGATTTAGCTTTCAATGACATCCACCTTATTAATGTTGACGCCTCGATTGAAGATCTCACTTTTCCAACGAACATTTGGCAGCAAGACTCTGGATATTTATCACTCAATGCGGAAAGTGTTATTTATCAAGGTGAGCAGTGGATCGAGCCGAGCTTTCAAGCGAACTTCTTTCCTAATTCCATTAAGATATCGAATTTTAATGCCTCCTTGCTTCAAGGGTTTGTTGCTTTTAATGGGCAATTCTCACCCAACTCTGCCAAGCTAAAAAATCTCTCGATCAACGGTGTCAAATGGATAGCAGAGCAAGAGAACTCAACTCACTGGTTAGGCAAGCTTTTTCACGATTATCAATCACTCTCTATTGAGCAACTCAACATTGAACGTAGCCAATTTATTCAACTTGCGACTGAACCATTTTGGCAACTCTCAGGTATGAGTGCGGAAGGAAAGTCGTTAGAACTCATCAGGAAAGGTCGCCAAGGTGTCTGGAATGGTTCATTAACGATGAGTGCCAACAGTGCCAGCTATCAAAATATTGTGGCCTCACAGGGGCTCTTTGAGATGGAGAGTCAGCATGGTGACTGGCGGCTCAATCGCCTATTCTTCCCTTTACAACAAGGTTATATCGAAGCCAGCGCCACCATGGCATTTTCTAAGCCGAGTCAACCATGGCAACTTGAGATTGGTGTCGATGGGCTAGACATTCAACCTCTAGTTAAGCCTTTGAAGTTACCTTTTGAACTGCATGGTTTAGCTGAATTCGAACTCACCGCTTCTGGGCTCGCAGGAGATGAACTCATGTTCGCTCACTCTTTGACGGGGCAGCTGCAAGGCTCGATTCGAAATGCTGCGATTGCGAACCCACCTCAACAGCACATAGCACCGAAACCGCTGCCGACACAAGCCTCTCAGCTTCAGCCTCAAACTCAAGAGGAGCTAAAAGAGGTACTAAAAGAGAATGAAACCATAACGCCATCAGCGGAGTTTATGACTCAAAATGAGGAAGAGGTATCCGTCCCTGTAGAGATCTCAGATATTCAGATTCAAATGGATCGAGGGCGAATTAATGTCAATAAAATCACCATCATTGGGAGTGATATTGATGGGAAGATTGAAGGGCAATACGATCTAGCGTTACCAAATAAAGAGCAGGTTACGCTAGAGTATCAACAAGCTTGTCAGAAACACACTGGAGCGCTGACTTCTGATATTAGCCAAGCCGAAGATCAATGCTTAACGGATAATACCAATCACAGTAAGTAGATGGTCATAAAAAGCGTAGGAAAAATGCTTGAGAACAAGGCAGAAATTTTCGATAAGTAGTTATTCTGCAATCAAAATTTCTAACGCCGTTATCGAGTATTTTAACAAGCTAGGATGACCAGTTATTTACTACGATTAGTATATTACCCCGCTCATTCAAGATTGATCCATACGGCCATCACTAATGAACTGGCCACTACCGTGACAAGGGCGCAATTATTATCATTGCGTTTACATGCTACTATTTAGCACCGCTTTGTAGTTGGGTAGCAGCATGTAGGTTCCAATAAACTGCACTGCCGCGACGTCTCCACTATAGATAGTGACATTGATAACAATCCGAGCTTTACGCCCTGAAGCCAGCCGATCCAAATCACCACTGATCCCATCTAAAGAGGTCATCGCAACGGGGCTCTCCTCAACGGGGTGGCGGTAACGAATATTGCTATCAGCCAACACAATATCCCCTTTCAAGTTACGCTCTTTCATCAATAACCAAGCCATCCCCCACCCCGTTAAAGTCGCGAGGGTAAAGGCGGAACCCGCAAACATGGTGTTGTGTGGGTTTAAGTTTGGATTGAGTTGCGCACTGCACTCGAATTGGTATCCCGTGTACTGATTGATCTTGATTCCCATCTTGTCACTGATCGGAATATGATTCTCCCAGCGTTCTTGCAGTTCACTACACCATTCTGGCCGACGAAGCACATCTGCCATTGGATCGAGAGGTTTAATCATCTGTTGATGACGTACAGGCCCGCGTTGGTCATTCAAGTTGCCTTGGCTTTCAAAACCATTCTTCTCGTAAAATGAAATCGCATCTTCACGCGCACTACAAACCAGACGTTTAGCCCCTTCTTGACGTGCAAGAGACTCAAGGGTCACAAGGAGCAGAGATCCCATCCCTTTATTTCGAGCCGAGTTTTTCACCGCCATGAAACGAATTTGCCCTTCGTTATCGGGGGTAATGTAAAGTCGCCCAACCGCGATAGGTCGACCACGGCCATCAACAATCATCCGATGGTGGCTCATTGGGTCATACTCATCTCGCTCTGAACCAATCGGCATCCGCCATGGCTCACGTAGCATCTGCCAGCGAAAATGGTAGTACTTGTTTAGCTGATTCTCCGTCTTTGGAGTAATAAGTTTAAACATGAAAATCCTTTTTTAGAAAAATCCTATTTACCGCTATACCTGCAACCAAAACGTCACGGGACCATCGTTAACTAATGATACTTTCATATCAGCAGCAAAGCGACCACGTTCAGTTGGCAATACTTGCTCACATTGATCAGCAAAGAAATCATACAAACGCTCAGCGTCGGCAGGGTGAGCGCCACGAGAAAATCCGGCTCGGGTGCCTTTCTTTGTATCCGCAGGCAAAGTAAATTGAGAGACCACAAGTACACTTCCATTGACTTGTTTTACATTCAAATTCATCTTGTCGTCATCGTCACCAAACACGCGATAAGTCGTCACACGCTCCATCAAGCGTTTCGCTTTTGCCTCATCGTCATCTCTTTCTACGCCGAGCAACACCAATAAGCCTTGCTCTATCTCACCAACGACTTCACCTTCCACTTTAACAGCGGCTTCACTTACTCTTTGGATCAGTGCTATCACTGGTAATTCCTTCTTCTTCATCACTAATTATGGTCGAGTTTAGCACTTCTTGCTTCGAACTCCACTGAGCACTTTCGCCTAACGCTGCCGTAACTTCCGCCCCAATTAATACAATCAACCAACATAAATACACCCACACAAACAGGATAGGAATCGCGGCTAATGCGCCATAAATCAATTGGTAAGAAGGAAACTGGGTTATATAAAGAGCAAAACCTTTCTTACTCATCTCAAAAAGCAGTGCCGCCACTAATGCACCCATCACCGCATGACTAATGTGTACCTTCTTATTTGGAACCAACAGATATAAGCCAACAAAAGTACTTAAAGAGAGGATAAAAGGCAGCCAGCGAAGTAATGTGTGATATACCCCAGAGATCGTTTCACTCTCCAGAAAGTTAAGAGAGGTCACATACGATGTTGCCGCAATACTGGCACCAATCAATACGGGACCAAGCGTCAATACCATCCAGTACATTGAAAATGAAAAGACGGCGCGGCGTTTTGCAGTCACTCGCCAAATGTAGTTAAGATTCTTATCAATATTTGAAATCAACATTAATGCCGCAATAAACAAAAATGCAGCGCCAACTGCCGTCATTTTTCCGGTATTGGCAACAAACTCAGTTAATGCGCCATGAACCGCATCGCCTGCGGCAGGAACAAAATGAGTAATAATGAATTTTTGTAATACCACGCCCACATTCTCAAAAACTGGAAATGAAGACAGTATCGATAACAAAACAGTCAGCAGTGGCACAATCGAAAGCAGCGTAATGTAAGCAAGGTAGCCCGCATTCACATTGACTCGATCATGGCTCATTCGCGTGAGCAAATAGCGTCCAAATGGCACCAATTGTTGTGTAATCTGTTCGATTCTCAACTTGTATCTCCCAAATAACTCGTTCATAGTCTTATTAATAATTGATTATACCTATGTATGGAGAAATAGGATGCCCTACGTACTTATCATTCTGCTATCAGTTTTTACGTTAAGTGGATGTCAAAGCGCATATTACTCAGCAATGGAACAGGTCGGCTACCATAAACGAGACATCATGGTCGATCGCGTTGAGGATGCCAAAGAGTCTCAACAAGATGCTCAACAAGAGTTTACCAGTGCTCTCGAAGCGTTATCAGCACTGACCAAATTTGACGGAGGCGAGCTTGAGGCTATTTATAATAAAATAAATGATAAATACCAAGACAGCGAGCAAGCGGCACAAGATGTTCGCAATAAAATAGCCGCTATCGAAGATGTTTCTGATGCGCTGTTTGATGAATGGCAAACCGAGTTAGATTTATACACCAGCAGCAAATTACGTCGTTCAAGCGAACAAAAGCTACGTGAGACCAAAACCTCTTACACGGCGATGCTGAAAGCGATGAAACGTGCAGAGCAAAAAATGACGCCCGTGCTCAATACACTGCGTGACAATACTCTCTACTTAAAACATAACTTAAACGCGAGTGCGATAGGCTCACTTCAAGGAGAGTTTATGTCATTGGAGCAAGATATTAGTTATGCGATTAAACAGATGAATACCGCTATCGCAGAGTCCGATAAGTTTCTGAAAAAGTTGAATGCTAAATAACAGGTCTACTAAATAACTAAGCGGCTAAATCGCTGAACAGAGAAATACGAAAAACAGCAAACAGCAAACAGCAAACAGCAAACAGCATTATTTATAGGCAAAGTGGACGCGGCATAGAATGTTTGTCGCGTTCACTTTAGCAATCGTATTGTCCCACTGATGGTACGTGCAATTCAGCCAACATGAATTCCACTCTTTCAGCGACACTTCCCCACGGCACATTCACCACCTCATAATCAAAAGCCTGATAAACCTTAACTAACTTCTGGTGGATCTCTAACGCTTCCGTAAACGGGTGAGGACGCACGTCATCTTGGACGTAAATCTCACGCTGCGGTGCACAAAGAAACACTTTCTGATGATAGTCTAAGCTCTCGCTGCGATACGGTTCACTTACCTCAATTTCTCCCTGCTCCAAATAAGCACAAATATCAGGGATCGCTCGATCCATAATGCTCATCTTTACATCGGCTAATGCGGCCCGCTTTTGTTCCGCCATCAACTCTAAACACAACTCAGCGAATGCGGGTAAATTCGTCCACGGTAATACTCCATCATCCAGTTGGCTCTGTTGCTCAATCAGAGTGCGTGAAGCTTCCGAGTAAACCTTAAAGCCACAAGCTCCCAATGCATTGGCTAATGTCGTTTTCCCTGCACCAGGGCCACCTGTAATAACAATAGGCTTCATATCGTATTTCTTCTATTTTCCTCAATGCAATGCACATTGATTAGTTAAAAAAAAGCCCCGCTATTTCTAGCAGGGCCTTAGATTTTTGCTTACGCGTTTAACGAATTACTTCGCTGGACGGCTTGCACGTTTACGTTCGTTTTCAGTAAGAAGTTTCTTACGGATACGAATGCTTTCTGGTGTTACTTCTACTAGTTCATCTTCGTCGATAAACTCTAGAGCTTGCTCAAGTGTGTACTTGATAGCAGGAGAAAGCGTTTGAGCTTCATCAGTACCAGAGGCACGAACGTTAGTTAGCTGTTTACCTTTCAGACAGTTAACTGTTAGGTCGTTTGCACGGTTATGAATACCGATGATTTGACCTTCGTATACTTCGTCTGCGTGCTCAGTAAATAGACGACCACGCTCTTGTAAGTTAAACAGTGCGTAAGTCAGTGCTTTACCCGTTGCGTTCGAAATTAGAACACCGTTGTTACGTTGACCAATTACGCCACCTTTATGTGGACCGTAGTGATCGAATGTATGGTAAAGAAGACCAGAACCAGACGTCAGTGTCATAAATTCAGTTTGGAAACCGATAAGACCACGAGAAGGCATCATGAAGTCCATGCGAACACGGCCTTTACCATCTGGAGCCATATCTGTTAGCTCACCTTTACGTAGACCGATGTTTTCCATGATACCGCCTTGATGCTCTTCAAGAACATCAATCGTTACCGTTTCAAACGGTTCAGATAGGTTACCATCTTCATCACGCTTAATGATTACTTCTGGACGAGATACTGCTAGCTCGAAACCTTCACGACGCATGTTTTCGATAAGGATAGATAGGTGAAGTTCACCACGACCAGAAACGCGGAAACGATCTGGGTTATCTGTCTCTTCAACACGTAATGCTACGTTATGAACCAATTCTTTCTCTAGACGCTCAAGGATGTTACGTGAAGTCACGAACTTACCTTCTTTACCCGCGAACGGAGAAGTGTTTACTTGGAACGTCATGGTTACTGTTGGTTCATCAACAGAAAGCGGAGTCATCGCTTCAACATTGTTTACGTCACAGATAGTGTCTGAAATTTTCAGCTCACCAAGACCTGTGATTGCAATGATATCGCCAGCGTTAGCTTGTTCAACTTCGTGACGCTCAAGGCCTAGGTAACCAAGAACCGTACCGACTTTACCGTTACGTTTCTTACCATCAGCACCGATAACCGTTACTTGTTGGTTTGGTTTAACTGAACCACGAGTTACACGACAAACACCGATAACACCTACGTAAGAGCTGTAATCTAGTTGAGAAACTTGCATTTGTAGCGGACCATCAAGGTCAACTTGAGGTGCTTCTACTGTATCAACAACCGCTTGGAACAATGGTTCCATGTCTTCGCCAACAACGCCTTCTTCCATTGTTGCCCAACCGTTTAGAGCTGAAGCGTAAACAGTTGTGAAGTCTAGTTGCTCATCAGTAGCGCCTAGGTTGTCGAATAGGTCAAAGATTTGATCCATAACCCAATCAGGACGAGCGCCAGGGCGGTCAATCTTGTTGATTACAACGATCGGCTTAAGGCCGTGTGCAAATGCTTTCTGTGTAACGAAACGCGTT
The DNA here is from genome assembly GCF_005146325.1 of Vibrio genomosp. F6. Classification (NCBI taxonomy): domain Bacteria; kingdom Pseudomonadati; phylum Pseudomonadota; class Gammaproteobacteria; order Vibrionales; family Vibrionaceae; genus Vibrio; species Vibrio genomosp. F6. Next base: position 144,226 of record NZ_SYUT01000012.1, read on the forward strand.
TGAGGCATTGGGCCATCAACAGCATCAACGATCAGTAGAACAGAATCTACCATAGACATAATACGCTCAACTTCGCCACCGAAGTCCGCGTGTCCAGGAGTATCTACGATGTTGATACGGTAATCGCTCCAGTTAATTGCTGTGTTCTTAGCAAGAATCGTGATGCCACGTTCTTTTTCGATATCATTCGAATCCATGACGCGCTCTTCAGCTTCACCACGAGATTCAAGTGTACCTGATTGCTGTAGCAATTTATCAACCAGAGTTGTTTTACCGTGGTCAACGTGCGCGATAATCGCGATATTTCTTAACTTATCAATCTGTGGAGTAGACATGGATTTTCGATTCACTCATAAAAAGTAGCCGCAGGAGTGCCGCCAACTGATTTAAAAAACGGTCAATAATATACCAGATATTCTGCAGAAACCCAAAAATATGTGATCTGAATTGAAATTTTTATTTCTTATCCACTCCAAAAGTGACGAATAACACACATATAAGCGCCCTTTCTTATAAAAAGTGGATTGACAATATCTGCAAGAAGATGCTGAATAGTATGCGTTTGTGATTCATTTTAGTGCACCATCAATAATCCGCACCAAAATAGTGCACCTCAGGATTATCTTGGTGCAATAGAAGATAAAAACAAAAACACAAACGCTTCAAATTAATGAAATTAAAGGAATAATTTTTTTGGCACGGTTTTGGCTTACTCTTTATATAAGCTCATTAAGAATAGTCAGCATCGATTAGTTCTATGCAAATGGTCATTAATCAATGCCGATTACTATTTACTCTTAATGAATAGAATCGCACCCAATATCGATTTAATAACACTGGAGGTTATCCACGATGTCAGTAGAAAATGTTCTGTCGCTAATCCAAGAAAACGAAGTTAAGTTTATTGACCTACGCTTTACCGACACAAAAGGTAAAGAGCAACATATCTCAATTCCTTCTCACCAAATTGATGCTGACTTCTTTGAAGACGGTAAAATGTTTGATGGATCTTCAGTTGCTGGCTGGAAAGGAATCAACGAATCTGACATGGTAATGATGCCAGATGCAGCAAGTGCGGTTTTAGACCCATTCACTGCTGATCCAACACTCAACATTCGTTGTGATATCCTTGAGCCTGCAACAATGCAAGGCTACGATCGTGACCCTCGCTCAATCGCAAAACGTTCTGAAGAATACCTACGCGCAACGGGTATCGCTGATACTGTTCTTGTTGGTCCAGAACCAGAATTCTTCCTATTTGATGATGTGAAATTCTCAACAGATATGTCAGGTTCTTTCTTCAAAATTGATGACGTAGAAGCGGCATGGAATACTGGTGCTGATTTCGAAGGTGGTAACAAAGGTCACCGTCCTGGCGTTAAAGGTGGTTACTTCCCAGTAGCTCCTGTTGATTCATCTCAAGATATTCGTTCTGCAATGTGTCTAGTAATGGAAGAGATGGGCTTAGTTGTTGAAGCACACCACCATGAAGTAGCGACTGCGGGTCAAAACGAAATTGCGACTCGATTCAACACGCTGACGAATAAAGCAGATGAAACTCAAATCTATAAGTATGTGGTACATAACGTAGCGCACGCTTTCGGTAAAACAGCGACATTCATGCCAAAACCACTCGCTGGTGATAACGGTTCTGGTATGCACGTGCATATGTCTTTAAACAAAGACGGCCAAAACTTATTTGCAGGTGACAAGTACGGCGGCCTATCTGAAATGGCACTTTACTACATCGGCGGTATCATCAAGCACGCTCGTGCAATCAACGCATTTGCAAACCCAGCGACAAACTCGTACAAGCGTCTTGTTCCTGGATTCGAAGCGCCTGTAATGCTTGCTTACTCAGCACGTAACCGTTCTGCATCTATCCGTATTCCAGTAGTGCCAAGCCCGAAAGCACGTCGTATTGAACTGCGTTTTGGTGACCCAGCAGCGAACCCGTACCTTGCATATTCTGCAATGCTAATGGCTGGTCTTGACGGAATTAAGAACAAGATCCACCCAGGTGAAGCGATGGATAAAGATCTATACGACTTACCAGCAGAAGAAGCAGCAGAGATCCCAACAGTAGCGGAATCTCTAGATATCGCGCTGAAAGCACTAGATGCTGACCGTGAATTCCTGACGGCTGGCGGCGTATTCTCTGATGACTTCATCAGCTCGTACATCGACCTTAAAGCGCAAGACGTTGAAAAACTGAACATGGCGGTACACCCACTTGAGTTTGACCTGTACTACTCAGTATAACTCTAGCAAGTATCGTGCTTTGCTTAGTTGCTAGCTTAAAATACAAATGAGCGTCGGTATACCGTCGCTCATGTAACATGTAACTAAGCCGATTAAAATTTCAGGCTCGCCTCGCAGGCGGGCCTTTTTTGTATTTTCCTGATCTCATATCCCCATTAGCATGGGTTCTGTTTTATTTCTTAAACAGCCAAAGCCAAGCATTTATTGCCTTCAACTCAATAATGGCACGCTTGAAATGAATTCACTTTCGTCAGGAAAAGAGAATATGAAGTCTATAGTCGCCATCATCAGCCTAATACTTGCTTGGTCAATACTGTTCATCAGGCCAATAACGAGCCATGCTCAAGAGGTTTATACTTGGGAGGATGAGAATAACGTTATCCACTTTAATGACAACGCGTTGAATGCTAAAAGCCTGACAATTACCCTTCCAGATTACCAAGCCGAGCCACCAGCGCCCGAAATAGAGAACATCGCCACCAACGCTATGCCGAGTGAAACACCAAATGAACACAAGGTTAAGGCCAACGACAACATAGTAAAATATGTGAAACCGCAGCCGGCTAAACCAGAGCGGTTAACTATCACTCTCAGCGCACCTCAACATGAAGAGACCATTCGCAGTACCCGAGGTACTATTCCAATAAGCGCACAGATAAACCGAAAACTAGGCATCGGAGAACAACTGCAACTCATGCTTAACGGCAAACGTTATGGAGCGCCGCAAATCCAGTCAAATTGGGTCTTAAAAAATATCGACCGTGGTGCTCATACTATTTCAATTCAAGCAGTTAGAAGCGGCAAGCTTATTGCATCGACTACTCCTATCACGGTGTATTTACATCGTGCCACGGCTAAGTAGTGTAATTGCAAGATAACTAAGCTAAATATCGGTTTAATCGCCTCTGTATTTACTTTTTCTTCTTGTCTTTATAAGCCATACTGAGATCGCACTGCACAACTTTGGTGCATTGCCCTCAAGTGGATCAATAGACAAGGATGCTGTTTTGAATTCTGAATTAACCAGTTCGATTATTAATAATATGGTCACGGCTACCTTAATGCTCGACGACGGCCTGATCATTCGCTACGCCAATCCAGCCGCGGAGCAACTTTTTTCTCAAAGTTCAAAACGCATTGTCGATCACCCGCTGTCCCAATTAATTCAACACGCCTCTCTGGATCTTGCTCTGCTCACTCAACCATTACAGAGCGGTCAAAGTGTCACTGATAGCGATGTCACCTTCGTGGTCGATGGTAAGCCACTCATGCTCGAAGTGACGGTGAGTCCACTCTCCTGCCAAGCTCCTCATTCCAACAAAAAAGCATTAATGCTGCTGGTTGAAATGAGAAAGATTGATCAACAGCGACGTTTAAGCCAAGAGCTAAACCAACACGCTCAACAACAAGCCGCCAAATTACTGGTTCGCGGGCTGGCTCATGAAATCAAAAATCCTCTTGGTGGGTTACGAGGCGCAGCCCAATTATTGGAGAAAATGCTACCCGAGCCTGAGTTAACCGAATACACCCAGATCATAATTGAACAAGCAGACAGGCTTCGAGTGCTTGTTGATCGCTTACTTGGCCCTCAAAAACCGGGGCAGAAGAAGAGCGAAAATCTGCATTTAATTTTAGAGAAAGTCCGCCAGCTTGTAGAGTTAGACATTAATGCTGACGTGCGTATTGAGCGAGATTATGACCCTAGCCTGCCCGATATTTTGATGGACACCGATCAAGTTGAACAAGCGATGCTCAACATTGTGAGTAACGCGGCTCAAATACTGTCGAACCAACCGCAAGGCATTATCACCATCCGCACCAGAACGGTGCATCAGGCCAACATTCATGGTCAAAGGCACAAGCTTGCGGCACGGATTGAAATTATCGACAACGGCCCAGGTATTCCTAGTGAGCTACAGGACACCCTTTTCTACCCGATGGTCAGTGGCAGAGAAGGTGGAACCGGCTTGGGTTTATCTATCTCACAGAATTTGATCGATCAGCATCATGGGAAAATTGATGTCGAAAGCTGGCCCGGTCATACGATATTTACGATCTATTTACCGATTTAATTTCACTCAGGATACAAAAATCCAATATCACTTAATAAATCACTGAGTTCACCAAATTTGCTGCAAGGAACAAAAGATGAGTAAAGGCTACGTATGGGTTGTTGACGATGACAGATCGATTCGCTGGGTAATTGAAAAAACCCTCTCTTCCGCCAATATAAAATGCGAAACATTTGCCGATGCAGAAAGTGTATTAATGGCATTAGAGCGCGAAATACCCGATGTCTTAGTGTCCGATATTCGCATGCCCGGAATGGATGGTATTGACCTGCTCAACCAAGTGTCACAGCGTTGTCCTGATCTACCCGTAATTATTATGACCGCGCACTCCGATCTCGATGCGGCTGTGAATGCTTATCAAAAAGGGGCTTTTGAGTATCTGCCAAAACCATTTGATATCGATGAGACACTCACCTTAGTCGAGCGCGCCATCGCACATAGCCAAGAGCAAAAACGTTCTCACTCAAACGCTGAAGCCTTGAATACCAATGCACCTGAAATCATAGGTGAAGCCCCTGCAATGCAAGAAGTATTCAGAGCGATAGGCCGACTGTCCCGCTCTTCTATCTCCGTATTGATCAATGGCGAATCAGGAACCGGCAAAGAGCTCGTGGCTCATGCTCTACATCGCCATAGCCCTAGAGCGGACAACCCTTTTATTGCATTGAATATGGCCGCTATTCCAAAAGATCTCATTGAATCAGAATTATTTGGTCACGAAAAAGGGGCATTTACTGGAGCCAACAGCGTTCGCCAAGGCCGTTTTGAGCAGGCAAATGGCGGCACACTATTTCTGGATGAGATTGGTGACATGCCTCTTGATATCCAAACTCGTTTGCTGCGCGTGTTGTCCGATGGCCAATTCTATCGAGTGGGTGGGCGATCACCTGTACAAGTAGACGTCAGAATCGTTGCCGCCACCCACCAACACCTAGAGCAACTCGTTAAATCCGGAGATTTTCGCGAAGATTTATTCCACCGTTTGAATGTTATTAGGATCCATATTCCAGCGTTAAGAGAGCGTAAGCAAGATATCGAAAAGCTAACACAGCACTTTCTTAGCATGGCCGCAGAAGAGTTAGGTGTTGAAATAAAATCGCTGCACAAAGAGACAGTCGAGGTACTCAATACGCTCGCTTGGCCGGGAAACGTCAGACAATTAGAGAATATTTGTCGTTGGTTAACCGTAATGGCAAGTGGCAGTGAAATTCTACCCAGCGATCTACCGACTGAATTAGTCGATGACAAGAAAATATCCCATCACGACTCAGATTCAAGTTGGCAGCATCAACTCACGACATGGGCTAAAAACTCGTTAGCGTCTGGAGAAACTGAACTGCTTTCTTATGCACTTCCTGAGTTTGAACGTATACTGTTAGAAGCCGCATTGGAGCACACCAATGGCCATAAACAAGATGCCGCTAAAGTTTTAGGCTGGGGGCGCAATACGCTTACTCGAAAACTTAAGGAACTGTATTAGCTTTATAGACCGTTAGCTTTAATAGACAGTTAGCTTTTAGGCTATGAGCATATTAGGTCATTAGCATTTTAGATCATTAGCTTTATAGGCTATTCGTTTTATAGACTGAGCTCTCGCTTCTACTGATTGCTCAGTCAAAACAGTCGATTGTTTTTTTTGGAATGATAAACTTACAGAATGATATTCCTACAGATGAATAGTGCATGTCCATGATAAAAAAAATTACGCTTAGAACTGCTCTCGTTCTCCCCACTGTAATGATTTTAATAATTACATTTGGCGTAATTGTGTTTGTCCAACAAAATAGCTATGAAAAAATGGTCAATGATATAAGTACCAAGCAACTTACGTCACTCACCGCCAACGTCAACAAAAGCCTATTCACCTTCCTTCATGAACCATTTAATGCCAGCTTAGCTCTCAGTCATAACATCGGATTCAATCAGCTTTACCAGCCAAATAACATCGAACCACTACAGAGCTACATGCATGCGGCTTTTTCCAATCTCTACCGAAATATCCCTCAATTAGATGCTCTCGGTTTTGGCTCAACACGTTTAGAACACATCACCTACCGGAAAGAAGCCAACAATGGCTACACGCTTATTCTTCAAGATAAGCGCACAGACAGAAACCTCGTCGTTTATCGTGGAAGTAAAATCAGCCAAGATATTCGTTCCATTATTTCTAACTATGATTCTCGAACCCGCCCTTGGTATACGCCGGTAGCCAAAACTAAAAAACCAATATGGTCTTCGATTTATGCTAATGCCGATGAAAGGCAAGAAATTACTCTCTCTGCGCTCACCCCCGTTTTTACTGATGATGCATTTCAAGGCGTATTTGTAGCCGATATCAAAATCAATACGTTCAATAAGTTTTTGCAGAATCTCAAAGAAAAACACAATGCCTCTTTTTATATTTTTGATCAGGACCAACGTTTAGTCGCGCATTCCAGCAATGGCAGCGTTGTCTCATGGGGGACGCCTACCACAGAGAAAGGTCACCGACTGCTGGCGACAGAAAGTAGTAACCCGATAATCAAAATCAGCTCTAGCTACATTAATGAGAACAAACTCGACCTCAATAGTGGCACCCAGCGGTTCCAGTTTAATGTCGATGGCGAGCGTTACTTTAGCCAAACCACCCCTTTTAAGGACGAATATGGTCTTACTTGGTTTATTAGCACCTCCATCTCAGAATCCGCTCTGTTAGGTGACCTGCCACAGGATCAGAAAAACAGTTGGTTAATGGGGGTGATTGTGGGCTTATTTGGTATTGGGATTGCGATTCTAGCTCTCAATAGAATCACAAAACCCATCACATCAACTGCAGATTCAGCGAAACAACTGGCGAAAGGAGATTGGGACAGCACCATGCCTCAGCCTGGGTATATATACGAAACCAGTATGTTGGTGTCTGCATTTAATGAGATGTCGAATAATCTTAGAGCCTCGTTTAAAGCGTTGAGGGATCAGATTCTCATCGACCCGCTCACGAAGTTATATAGCCGAGATGGGTTAATTGAAACCAGTTCAGCATTTGAGGCAACCTCAGGGTTTCTGCTACTCATCGGTATTGATCGCTTTAGAGATATCAACGAGAGCCTTGGGCACCACAAAGGCGATCAGCTATTGGTGATGATTGCTGAGCGCTTAAACGCCGTCTCTGAATATGATTATATTATTGCTCGTCCAGGTGGTGATGAGTTTGCGATCTACCTTCCAAACGCAACCCAGCAAGAAGAGGTCACACTGTTTGCCCATACCATACTTCAAATCTTCAACTCAGCATTTGTATTACAAAGCGAGAATGTCGTCATTAATGCTTCCATTGGAATTGTTGAAACTGCATCAAACCAAAACATGATGCTTTGGTTACGCAATGGCAGCATTGCATTAAGCCTTGCCAAGAAAGACATCACACACATTACGATATATAGCCCTGAAATGGCCGATGTCTCTCGTAACCGAACCAAAATGATGGCAAAAATTCAGTCCGGCTTAGCAAATGATGAGTTTGTTCCCTTCTACCAACCGATTATCGATCTCGCCACAGGAAACGTCATTGGAGCTGAAGCACTGGCTCGGTGGATAACCTCTGACAATGAAATCATTTCTCCAATCGACTTTATTCCATTAGCCGAAGATACCGGGTTGATTGAAGGGATTGGGCAGCAAATACTTGAAAAAACGAGCCATGACACTGCACACGCCATCCGCACCGGAAAATGGCCAATTAACTTCCAGATTCACGTCAATGTTTCAGTAAATCAACTATCTAAACCGACGTATATTGATGATGTAAAGCGAATCCTTCATGAAACAGGGCTTTCAGAATCGAACCTAACCTTAGAGATAACGGAATCTCGCATTGCTGATAGTGACCCGATGGTGATGCAAAACATGCGTACTCTCAAAGAGATGGGGATAGGCATCGCCATTGACGACTTCGGAACTGGGTACTCTTCTCTCGCTTATCTGCATAAGTTACCTTTCAGCTGTCTTAAAATAGATCGCGCTTTCATCAAAAAATTGGATAGTAAGAATTTAGACAGTTCAATTGTCGCTGCCATCGTGAATATCACAAAAGGGTTTAAGGTCAATTTAGTCGCGGAAGGCGTTGAAACCGTACAACAAGCAGAATTACTCGCGCAACTTCACTGCCCTCAAGTACAAGGTTTTCTGTACAGTAAGCCAGTGCCACTTGATGAATGGCCAACAGATTTAGTTAACATGAATTAGAAAACAGCACTTTGGGCTGATTTTCTAGACATTGAGTACTGACACTTAGGTCAATCATTTTTATACTTACGCTAACTACAGCGATCTGGAATCACAATAATGATAACTAAAAATCTGCCCCTAACTGACTTGCACCGCCACCTTGACGGTAATATCCGTACTCAAACTATTTTAGATTTGGGCCAAAAATTTGGTGTTGCACTGCCTGCTTACGATGTTGCAGCCTTAACACCTCACGTTCAGATTGTTGAAGCTGAGCCATCTCTTGTTGCCTTCCTTTCTAAGTTAGATTGGGGTGTGGCTGTTTTAGGTGATCTTGATGCTTGCCGCCGCGTCGCTTACGAAAACGTTGAAGACGCTCTTAATGCTCAAATCGATTATGCTGAGCTTCGCTTTTCGCCTTATTACATGGCGATGAAGCATAAACTTCCAGTTGCTGGTGTGGTTGAAGCCGTGGTTGATGGTGTTGAGGCAGGCATGCGCGATTTCGGCATCAAAGCTAACCTGATTGGTATTATGAGCCGTACTTTTGGTACCGATGCTTGCCAACAAGAACTCGATGCTATTTTGACTCAGAAAGACAAGATTGTTGCTGTCGATCTTGCTGGTGATGAGCTAGGTCAACCGGGTGATCGTTTCGTGTCTCACTTTAAACAAGTGAAAGATGCAGGCCTAAACGTAACGGTTCACGCTGGTGAAGCTGCAGGTGCAGAAAGCATGTGGCAAGCGATTCAAGAACTTGGTGCAACGCGTATTGGTCACGGTGTAAAAGCGATTCACGATCCAAAACTGATGGATTTCTTAGTTGAAAACCGTATTGGTATCGAGTCTTGCCTAACGTCTAATTTCCAAACAAGCACCGTTGAATCTTTGGCTAACCACCCTGTGAAACAGTTCCTTGACCACGGTGTTATGGCTTGTCTAAATACGGACGATCCTGCGGTTGAAGGTATTGAACTTCCATACGAATACGAAGTGGCAGCACCTCAAGCTGGGTTGACTCCTGCTCAAATTCGCCAAGCGCAAATCAATGGTTTGGATCTAGCCTTCATCTCTGATGCAGAAAAAGCAGAGCTACGAGCTAAAGTGGCTGACCGCGCTTAATTTTAACGGTCATCATTTTAACGGTCATCATTTTAACGGTCATCGTCGATAAGGGTTAAATGCTTTATCGACGGAAAAAAAAATGCCAGCATCGTTGCTGGCATTTTTATTGGTATAAACTGAACTCAGTAATAATCGATTAAATCACTCGTGAGAACTGCTGCTGTCTTGCTCGACTACGTAAGTATTTATCAAAGCACATGCAAATATTACGGATCAACAAACGCCCACGAAGCGTCACTCTAATTTCAGTGTTATCCACTTCAACCAATTCATCATCGATGAATGTTTGTAGCAGTTGTAAATCTTCAGCAAAGTACTGATTAAACGTTACTTTATACTCAGACTCGATCATACTCTTATCAAGTTTAAAGTTACAAATCAGCTGTTTAATCACTTCACGACGCAGTAGATCATCGCTATCAAGAGCGACACCTTTCCATAGCGCATGACGCAATTCATTTACTTGAGCATAGTACTTTTTCAGCTCTTTCTGGTTTTGTGCGTATGCATCACCAATCATTGAAATCGCTGAAACACCAAACCCAACCAGATCCGCTTCACCTTGAGTGGTGTAACCTTGGAAATTACGGTGCAAAATACCTTGGCGTTGAGCAACAGCCAGTTCATCATCAGGCAGAGCAAAGTGGTCCATACCAATAAATTGATACCCAGCGCCTGTTAGTGTGCCGATGGTGTCTTGCAAGATCGCCATTTTCTCTTCCGCTGCGGGTAAATCTTCATCTTTGATTTTACGCTGCGCTGCAAATAACTGCGGCATATGAGCGTAATTAAACACCGACAAACGACCCGGCTTCATATCCAGAACTTGAGACAAGGTTTCCGCAAATGACTCTTTTGTCTGTTTTGGCAAACCATAAATCAGATCTAGGTTAGTTGAACGGAAACCTAACTGCTTCGCGCGTTCAACCATCGCAATGATGAACTCTTCATCTTGTTCACGGTTTACGAGTTGCTGAACTTCTTTATTAAAATCTTGAACGCCGATACTTAGGCGGTTAAAGCCTTCACTGCGTAAGTGATCCAATACATCCAGCTCAATTTCACGAGGATCAACTTCAATACTAATTTCAGCATCTGCATCAAAGTTGAACTCTGCACGTAGAATCGTCATTAAACGAGTAATTTGAGCTTTAGTTAGGAATGTCGGTGTACCGCCACCAAAATGCAACTGAGTAATACGACGTTCATTTAACAGTGACGCACGCAGGCGGATCTCATGTTCAATAACGTCTAGATACTCATCCGCTTTATGAGAGTGGCGAGTAATCACTTTATTACAACCGCAGTAATAACAAAGCTTATGGCAGAAAGGGATATGCACATATAGCGAGAGCGGACGCTCAGGATGCTGCGTGCATGCCATATCGTAATCAGCAATGGTGAACGCTTCATGAAACTCAAGAGCGGTCGGGTATGAGGTATAACGAGGGCCGGAGTAGTTGTACTTATCTAAAATAGCTTGATCCCAAACTATTTGTTGGCCGGATTCAATTTGCTGACTGGACATGGGGTTTTCCACTTAAAACTAGGACGGGTTATTTTGCCACACGACCATGGCAGACGTTGCCTGGCAAAAAAGTTTTTAGATATAAATATTCAGAAATGCTAGCGTGATCACTTCATAAGATACCCCTAAATGAGTATCTAAAGTAACCAATAGTTAGACCATCTGAATATTGATCTGATTATTGAGCGGTTTGACTTGCTCTTGCAGCTGCTTTAACTCATCAACAACAGCGTCATTCAAGCGCGTTTCTGCTTTATGTCGTTCAAGGTTCTGCTTCATGCGCTCAGATTTTTGTAACTCTTGGCGATTGTCACCACGAGCCATATCTTTTACAACGTGGTACAACTCTGAAATAGCAGGGTAGTGCTGTTCAAAATCTATACGCTGCTCACCTTGAACGTAATCCATGATGCAATAAACGCGAATGCTAATTTCCGATAAGTCACACTCACCCTGAATACCCGCTAAGCATAAGGTATTCACATTTTCATAAATATTAGCATTACGTTTATTGATCGCTAAAGCTTGGTGCTGCTGTTGCAGCTCCTTTTGCTTTTTGATTTGAAGCAGAAGGTAACCCGCATAAGCAGCCAAAGCCACAATAATGACTCCACCAACAATCGCTAATAAGGTTACATTCATTCGGCTTCTTATCCTTTAAAGTCGTTTAAATCGATATCTTCAAACTGAGACAGTAGATCGTCGTCTGAACTTGATTTCTTAGGTTGAGACTTAGGCTCAATAGCATCAAGCTCAGCAAGTTCTTCTTCCGAAAGATCTTCGTCAGAGAAATCTTCAGCGAAGTACATATCGTCTGAATCATCCACTTCTGGTTCCATTAAACCAAGTTGATTCATTAATACTTCAATGCGATCCAGCTTCTCATCAACATACTTCTGTAAACCAGCACCTAGGTTTTCACCCATTTCAATGCGATCGATCAGTACATTCAGTTGAGCATCATTCTCAAGCATTTCAAGTTCTTGAGCAGCAGAGATCTTACGCTCTTGCTTAGTCAGTTTCTTCTTAGGCTCGATGATTAATGGGATCTTTTTCTTGCTGCCTAAACGAGGGTCACGTGCTTTTGCTGCACTTTGTGCTTTTGCATCGCTCACTTCAGAGTTACGGTTACCCGTTTTTAGACCTTTACGCTTTTTAATGCGTTTTTGCTCACGACCTTGTACATTTGACTCTGTACGGTTACGAGTTACAACGACTTCACCACCGCTTGATGGTCCTACTTTTCTAGATTTTTTATTACGGCTCATTACTGGGCTTTCCTCAGTAAAATTACATCATTACCAATAAATTCGAGTTCGAGCTTATCCCGCTCGGCCAAAAACTGGAAAGTTTGACGGCTAAAAAAGACTACATGCGTAAGGTCATTTTTATAGTGCCAGCTAGCAAACGCATCTACGTCTATTACTAGCTTAGTCATTAAACCAATCCAGCCACCAGGCTTAACTAAATTCAACCATTTCTGCCACACTTGATTGGGCTCATATAAGTGCTCAATCACTTCTGTGGCTGTCATAAAGTCATACACTTTATCTAACACCTGAGTCTCAGGGTGATAGTAAATATCGTATAACTCCATATTGTGCCCCGCTTCTTGCAACATTAAAGACAATGTCGGTCCTGGGCCACAACCAAAATCTAATCCACAAGATGGTTTTTCCAACCTTTCTAATAAAGGAGTGGAGACGCGTGATAAGAAGCGTCGATATCCCATATCTTGGGGATCATTGTTATGTAGATCGTAGTGAGCTTTTTCAACTTTAGCATCCAATCTTTGTTCAGGTGGAACAAAAACCAAATGACAACGTGAGCACTGCAAGTACTCTCGATGTTTATCTTCAAAATAGTGAGAAATATGACTACTGGAGCATAAAGGACAAAAATTCATTAACACATCCTCAAACAAGGATGCGAAACATACCAGAAACTGGCTTTATAGTGGAGAGGTATTGAACATTTTTTCATCAGATAAAGAAAAAAAATCCACATCTCGACCATCGCTGCCGATTTCAATCAGGGGAGGTAGGAAAAATAGGACGCCTCGACAATCAAGAGGAGAATTCACATGATAAAAAATGACAGATGCCACACACGAACAGCTCCGAGATGAGGCTATGGTTCTAGATCTGGTTTTGCTTCTGGCTTTAAAAAAAGAAAACGCCTCTACCAGTTAGCAGCGGTTAGCTACCACCAATAAAGGCGTATCTGTAATACTATGCTCGAGCGATATTGTTATTAGTGTAGGCCACCAACGTATTTAGATAAGGTATCAATATCTTCATCGTTCAATTTCTTCGCGATATCACGCATCATGGCGTTCATATCGTTATTACGTGACCCATCACGGAATTTTTCCAGTTGAGCTTTTACGTAATCAGCATGCTGACCCGAAATTTTAGGGAATCCAGACAATTCTGTACCGTTACCACGGGGGCCGTGACACGCCGTACATGCTGTAATTCCACGTTCTGCATCACCAGCAAAGTAAAGAACCTTACCTGCTGCGACAACATTTTCTGGCGTTGTATTTCCAGAAATCGGTAGAGAAGAGTAATAAGCAGACAAATCCGCCATATCTTGCTCTGAAAGTGGCATAGCCATGCCACTCATAACAGGATCGTAACGACCTTGCTTACCACCGCTGGTCATTCCAAGCTTAAGTTCTTTTAACTGCTTCTCAAGATACTTAGCATGTTGACCCGCTATTTTAGGGTAATTAGTGATTAGACTGTTGCCGTCAGCACCATGGCAGGCAACACATGTTTGTGATTTTGCTTTACCAGCTTCAATACTACCTTGAGCCCATACTGAGCAGCTGGCTAAAAGACTCAAAATTAGCGCTAATTTCTTCATGACATTCCATTATAATTATCAAGCTTCCAGTACCACTCTATGTTCTCATGGTACAATAGGCGACCTTATGCCGAGCACGGTTATTTTACACAATTTCACAAAAAAGTAATCAATCGACTACACAAAGTCGAGATGGAGTTAACAGTGAGCGTAAAAATTCATTATCAAAACACGCATTTCATTACCAGTGCACCTGATATTCGTCATTTACCAGAAGACGAAGGGATCGAAATTGCGTTTGCAGGACGCTCCAATGCTGGTAAATCTAGTGCATTAAATCGCCTAACCAACCAACGTGGTTTAGCAAAAACAAGTAAAACACCAGGTCGCACGCAATTAATTAACTTATTTAAAGTGCGTGAAGATTGTCATATTGTCGATCTACCTGGGTACGGTTTTGCTCAAGTTCCTGTTGAACTGAAGAAAAAATGGCAGAAATCACTGGGTGAATACCTACAAAAACGTGAGTCTTTAAAAGGACTTGTCGTATTAATGGATATTCGTCACCCAATGAAAGACCTTGATCAGCAGATGATTTACTGGGCTGTAGATAGCCATATTCCAGTTCAGGTATTGCTAACGAAAGCGGATAAACTAAAAAGTGGCGCACGTAATGCGCAGCTGTTGAAGATTCGTAAAGATTCAGCAGGCTTTGGTGGGGATGTTTCTGTCGATGTATTCTCATCACTCAAAGGACTTGGTGTTGATCAACTGCGTAACAAGCTGGACACATGGTTTGCGCCGGCACTTGTTGATTTAGTCGAAAACGACGACATCGATGAGTAAATTGTAGTATTTGATTGAACGATTAAGAGCCCTGCCAAATTTGGTGGGGCTTTTTCTATTCGGGGATTTTTCCAAGCCTATATTTTCTTTCAGGCATAAAAATCCCCACCATCCTGGTGGGGCAATGGGAGAGAAATAGTAGTAGTTATTATGCTGACTAGGATTCCTTAGCTCGGCTAAAATATCAATACCTTATCGCTTCACTTTTCATCGCCCTCCACTCGAACATGAGATCAAAAAAACGCTAACCATTTGTTTTAAATAATCAAAAACAATAAGAACCCTTCAACACTGGCTTCTTAATTTTAGCTGGAAAATATTATTCATGTGATCGGTATAAAATTACATTCCACTCATTGAGTAACACGGTCATGAGTTTTAATAATAAAGGTGTATGCGGCAATACTGAGTTCAGAAAGTAGCTGGGAAGTTAAGAGGAGGAGTTTCATATAGTGCTGTAACTGTAGGTGATATAACGGAAAAAAGTTTTCTTTGCCCCATAAAAAACGCCCCAGTCAAATACTGACTGGGGCGGCTGAATCAGCCTAATCCAATAACGTGAAACAAAAGGTCTGAAAGATAGAACATCTTACCTCTGTACCCTACAAGAGATAATGTACAACAATTGGTCAGAAATGAAAACTTTTTTTGTAATTTATTTTCACCAAAATATTACTAAAAAACAGACAATCCCAATGTTTCAATTCTTTTTTTTAATCAAAAAAAAGCCAGCGTTTGTGCGCTGGCTCATGATTTATGACTCAATATGGTTAAAAAGCAACTAGTGTGCTTGGTCCCAGTTGTCACCATGACCAGATTCAGCCACTAACGGAACATCCAGATTAGCCGCCGCCTCCATCAATTGTTGTACTTTACTTTCAATTTCGCCTAAAGCAGACTCTTGAACTTCAAATACCAGTTCATCGTGTACTTGCATCAACAACTTCACTCGACCATCGCCTTCCGCTTGGATCCATTCGTCTACCAATAACATCGCTTTCTTAATGATGTCTGCCGCTGTTCCTTGCATTGGGGCATTAATCGCTGCACGCTCTGCTGCTTTACGACGCATTCCATTACGTGATTTGATTTCTGGTAAATGCAACTGGCGGCCAAATAAGGTTTCAACAAAACCCTGTTCAGATGCTTTTGAGCGCGTATCTTCCATGTATTGCATCACGCTTGGGTAACGTTCGAAATACATGTCCATGTAGTGTTGAGCTTCGCCTCTTGGAATACCAAGCTGTTTTGCTAAACCAAATGCACTCATTCCGTAGATAAGACCGAAGTTCACCGCCTTTGCTCGACGACGTTGCTCTGTCGTCACTTCATCGATGCTAACACCGATAATTTCAGCCGCGGTTGCAGCATGAATATCTTTGCCCTGTTGGAACGCTTCTAATAAAGCCTTATCCCCTGATAAGTGCGCCATAATACGCAGCTCAATTTGAGAGTAATCGACCGCTAAGATTTTCCAACCGTGAGGTGCAACAAATGCCTGACGAATTCGACGACCTTCTTCATTACGAATAGGAATATTCTGTAAGTTTGGATCGGTTGAAGATAAACGACCTGTCGCCGTTACGGCTTGGTGATACGAGGTATGCACGCGCCCAGTTTCGCCGTTGATCATCTTCGGAAGTTTATCGGTATACGTTGATTTCAGCTTAGCTAGACCACGATATTCTAGGATAAGCTTTGGCAATGGGTAATCTAACGCAAGCTCTTGTAATACTTCTTCGTTAGTCGATGGTGCGCCAGATGGTGTTTTCTTCACGACTGGCAGTCCCATTTTTTCAAATAGGATCGCTTGAAGCTGTTTTGGAGAGCTTAGGTTGAACTCTTGTTCCGCAACTTCATACGCTTTTTGTTCGAGTTCATCTAAACGAGCCGCGATCTCTTGCGATTGAGCCCCTAACAACATGTCATCAATGAAAACGCCCGTACGTTCAATGCGTGACATCACTGGCACTAATGGCATTTCGATATCTTCATAAACGGATTTCAGCTTTTCATCCGCTTCAATGTGTTTCATCAAACGATTGTGCAAACGTAGAGTCACATCCGCATCTTCTGCTGCATATGGTGACGCTTGCTCAAGATCGATCTGATTAAATGTCAGCTGCTTTTTGCCTTTACCTGCGATCTGCTCAAATGAAATACAGCTATGTTGCAAGAATCGAAGCGCTAAGCTATCCATATCATGCTTGCCACCGACACTGTTATACACGTAAGACGCTAACATGGTGTCGTGTTTGATGCCTTTCATATCGATACCGTAACGCGCAAGAACACTGGCATCATATTTCAGATTCTGCCCAACCTTCGCTTGTGCATCATCTTCTAAAATAGGTTTTAACTGTGCTAATACCCAATCACGATCTAGTTGCTGTGGCGCATCAAGATAATCATGAGCCACCGGAACATAAGCGGCTACACCTTCTTCTGTCGCAAATGATAGGCCGACTAGATTCGCTACCATGTAGTCTAGGCTGTCTGTTTCAGTATCAAACGCAAACAGCTCAGACGCTTGCAATTTTTCTAACCACAATTTGAAGGTTTCTTCATCAAGAATGGTTTCGTACTGACTGCGGTCAATAGTCACCGCTGAATTGTCGATTACTGATGCAGAACTTGAAGCGCTTGTGCTACTGCGCATCGCACCGGACTTTTCATCCGCCTCAACAACGCCTGTGCCACCTTCAAGTAATTCATTCAGCCAAGACTTAAAGACCATTTGGCCGTAAAGCTTAATGAGCTCATCGGTATTTGGTTCAGCCTTAACTAAAGATTCTGGTGTCTCTTCTAGTTCAACATCTAATTTGATCGTCGCAAGCTCGTAAGACATCAAAGCATTATCTTTATTGTCGACTAACTTCTTCGCCATGGTTTTAGAACCACGGAAACCTAGGGCTGCGATGTCATCAAGATTTTCATACAGCTTTTCAATACTACCAATACCTTGCAGTAGAGCGGTTGCCGTTTTATCACCAACCCCAGGAACGCCTGGAATGTTATCGACTTTATCGCCCATTAAGGCTAAGTAATCGATGATTAACTCAGGGGGAATTCCGAATTTTTCGATCACCCCTTCACGATCCATGACCACGTTTGTCATCGTATTGATAAGCGTAACGTTCTCATCTACAAGCTGCGCCATATCTTTATCGCCAGTGCTGATCAGAACAGGCATACCCGCTTTAGAAGCTTGTGACGCTAATGTACCAATCACGTCATCGGCTTCAACTCCAGAAATCGAAATTAATGGCAAGCCCATTGCTCGAATCACATTGTGCAGCGGCTCGATCTGACAACGTAGGTCATCTGGCATTGGTGGACGATTGGCTTTGTACTCTGGGTACATGTCGTCACGAAAGGTTTTCCCTTTGGCATCAAAGATGACGGCAATCCTATCCGAAGCAAACTGCCTCATCATACTGCGAAGCATATTCACAACACCGTAAATGGCATTGGTCGGAATATCACCATTACTCATGGTGCCAGGATAAGCATGAAAAGCACGGTAAAGGTACGAAGATCCATCAATGAGAATTAATGGGTTATCAGGAATGCGAGCCATAGTATTTTGTATCCAAAGAAATACGAAAAATGATCTGCTTAGGATGCCACGACTCACGATCTGAATCTATGCCAACCATTCGCTTTTACTCGCATAGATCAAGCGAAAATCGTTGTTCACAAGACACTCAAACTGTGGATAACTCTGTTTATATATTTTATCCACTGGTTATACAAGGTAATTAATTTGCACCAAACCTCAACTTAAGTCCATGAAATAAGTAAACTTATATATAGATCGAACAGATTTAAATCGATCCTTTCACGATCCCTCATTGTGGAAAAGAATGTTCCCCATCCATTATTCCACTCCACCTGACACCTCTAAGCGACAGGCATAAAAAAAGCGACACCCGAAGATGTCGCCTAGCATAAAAGTGGAAAGCCAAATCATTTGTTGTTATTCAGCCTTACCAAAAGCTATAAATTACACTGGAAGCAATGTGAGCAATGTCGTGTCAAAAAAGAACTTAGTGCAAGTTCGTTAAGAATTCTTGGTTAAAGCTAAATTGGAAGCTTTTCAACATCCTTGTGAACCGTTTCTTTATTCCTTAAGACGCAGTTAATAATAATGATTCTCATTTAATAGTCAACCATTAAATGAGAAAAAATATCATTTAGATCTTAACGTGTTAATTGCTTAACAAAATGGATGCTCGAAGCGGATAATGGCTCCTTTTTTTCGAAATGCTCAATGGCGTAGCCGTTTCTCAACAGTAAACGCAGCATCGCTGGAAACTGATTACGAGATTTTACTTTCAGATACTGATACTGCTGGCTTTCGACCCAACGCTCTTGCTCATTCAATAACGCTTGGGCTACTCCTTTATTTCTCGCAATCGGAGAAACGCCACCAAACCAACTATAGAAAGTATCATCATCAAGCTGGTAGCCAATTTTAAATCCAAGCAACGTGCCCTCTTCTTCGGCAACAAGGATTAGCTGCTTTTTACCTTGCAAACGAAGTTGTAAAGATTCGATGGTCTCTCCTCGAACAAATTCATCAATAGATTCAACCACCGCGATGACTTCTTGCAGGTCACCCACTCTCACATCAACCGACATAAACTATCCCTCCAATAAAAAAAGGGCTGGCACAAGACCAACCCTATTCACTACTGCATTTCGTTTACCCTACTTTTCAGTATTTAGGTGCTCAGCGGCTTGTGCATTTTCTTGCGCCAACCATTCCGCTACGTCTTTCGCGAAGTACGTTAAGATGCCATCAGCACCCGCACGTTTAAAGCAAAGTAGTGACTCTAAAACCGTCTCTTGCTCTTTTAACCAGCCATTTTGGATTGCCGCTTTATGCATCGCGTATTCACCAGAAACTTGGTAAGCAAACGTTGGAACTTGAAGCTCTGACTTCACTCGACGAACAATATCTAAATACGGCATGCCCGGTTTCACCATGACCATATCCGCACCTTCATTGATATCCATCGCCACTTCATGAATCGCTTCATCACTATTCGCTGGATCCATCTGGTAGTTTTTCTTATTACCACCCTTCAAATTAGATGATGAACCGACGGCATCACGGAACGGGCCATAGTAACAAGAGGCGTATTTTGCTGAGTAAGCCATAATCTGAGTATGAATATGCCCAGCTTCTTCTAATGCTTCACGAATTTTACCAATACGGCCATCCATCATATCCGATGGAGCAACAACATCTGCGCCAGCTTCAGCATGAGACAGTGCCTGTTTGATCAAGACTTCTGTCGTTTCATCGTTTTGTACGTAGCCATCTTCATCAATAATGCCGTCTTGGCCATGAGTGGTGAATGGGTCTAATGCTACATCAGTAATCACGCCCATTTGCGGCACGTGTTCTTTCAATGCGCGAACCGCTCGTTGCACTAAGCCTTCTGGGCTGTATGCTTCAATAGCACATAAGCTTTTTGCATCTTGATTCACTACCGGGAATAAAGCGATCGCAGGCACGCCCAGTTTGGCTAGGTACTCTGCCTCTTCGAGCATCAGATCGATAGAAAGACGCTCAACACCAGGCATCGACTCAACCGATTCACGACGATCTTTACCCATAAGAATAAACATCGGATAAATAAGATCGCTAACTGTAAGTTGATTTTCGGCCATAAGACGGCGACTAAAATCATGTTTACGCATGCGGCGCATACGTCGCCCTGGGAATTGACCTTGAATTGAAACAGACACTCGATTCTCCTTGTCTGGATTAGTAGCTTAATCAGAGAATATCACTCTCGATCTCAGACGCTAGTGCTATTATTTAAAACCTGTAAAAAATGACGAAAAATGACCTTCTTCTCACACTGCTTTATACTCTCCCTACTAACGAAACCGACTGAGACCAAACATGATTGACTCACACGCCCACATTTACGCCACTGAATTTGATAATGATCGTGATGAGGTTGTGCAGCGCGCACTTGCTCAGGGTATCGACACCATCTTACTGCCCAATATCGATTTGGACTCTATCGAACCCATGCTAAAAACTGAAGCGACTTACCCTGATGTATGTCGCTCTATGATGGGGCTGCACCCTTGTTATGTAGATGGCGATGTAAAACAGACTCTTGCAACGATCCACTCTTGGTTTGAAAAGCATAATTTCATTGCAGTTGGCGAGATAGGCATTGATCTCTATTGGGATAAGACCTTTAAAGCTGAACAGGAGATGGCTTTCATTACTCAATTAAATTGGGCAAAAGAGATGGATCTTCCTGTGGTGATCCATACTCGTGATTCGATTGAAGAGACGTTAACCCTACTGCGTAAAGAACAAAATGGCTCTTTGAGAGGAGTATTTCACTGCTTTGGTGGGACAGTTGAAGAAGCGAAAGCCATCAATGATCTCGGTTTTCATTTAGGTTTAGGCGGCGTATCAACCTTTAAGAATGGAGGCATGGATAAAGTGATCCCACATCTAGATCTCAGTAAGGTGATCCTTGAAACCGACTGCCCATACCTTGCGCCTGTTCCGCATCGTGGTAAACGAAATGAGCCTGCGTACACAAAATTGGTTGCTGACCGGATAGCTCAACTGAGGCTTCTATCAGTTAGTAAAATTAACGAAATTACAACCAAAAATGTTAAATCATTGTTTTTATTGTGATTATTATCACTAATAATTTTATAAATATATCCAAAAATGAGATCCATGCCGCAATTTAATATGGTATTTAGCATATTGGAGCGTTAAGATACCTTTCCACAAAATAATCATAAAAAGTGAGCGGTATATGTGTGATCACACTCTTCACTTACAACGTCGACATAGAAACTTTTGGCATAAAATCATAGGTATCAAAGAAGTCTATATCTGTAAGAACTGCGGCCATATGGTCAAAGTTAAGTAGTTATGACTACAATAAAAAAACGACTCTATATGAGTCGTTTTTTTATTTAATCTTCAACCTGCTCTTCATCAGGATCTTTGCGCACGTAGAATCTCGCAAAGAACAAACCCACTTCGAACAGAATACACATAGGTATCGCTAACAGGGTTTGAGAAACCATATCTGGAGGCGTTAACATCATCCCGATAACAAAAGCGGCAACGACTATGTAAGGACGCTTTTCACTTAATGCTTTTGGATTCGTCGCCCCAGTCCAACATAATAAAATGATGGCAACAGGTACTTCAAACGCAATACCAAACGCAAGGAACAGAGCTAGAACAAAATCGAGATAGCTTGAAATATCGGTCGCGAACTCCACCCCACCGAGTGAAATGGCCGTAAAGAAGCCAAATACCAACGGGAACACCACAAAATAAGCAAAAGCCACACCGCAGTAAAACAGCAGTGAACTAGAGAACATTAATGGCATGATCAAACGACGTTCGTGCTTATACAAACCAGGGGCGACAAAGGCCCATACCTGATACAAAATAAAAGGCACGGCAATGAACACCGACGTCATTAAGGTTAACTTCAATGGCGTGAAAAATGGCGATGCAACATCCGTGGCAATCATCGTTGCCCCTTCAGGCAGGCGATCCACTAATGGTGCAGAGACAAATTCATAGATCTCATTGGAAAAATAAATCAGCCCAAGAAAAACAACAATCACCGCAATGATTGCGCGTAATAAACGATTACGCAGTTCTAACAAGTGGCTAATTAAAGGTTGTGTCTGCTCAGCAGAAGACATATCAAACCTCTTATATAGGGCGATCGAAAAGGAGCCGCAACGGTAGCAGCTCCAATTGGGTGAGACTATTCGGCTTTTTTATCTGACGAGCTTGGCTGCGCTTCACTATTTGTTTGCGCTTCACTATTGGTTGGAACAGACTCATTCCCCTGAGCAGTATTGTCTACCGCATCACCATCAGTGTTTTGCTTTGCATAAGGTCGAGTCACTTCTTGCGCTGCTTTCTTAAGTTCATCAACTGAAGCTTTCAGCTCTGGCGCAAGGTCTTCCATTCCCATTTGCTCAGCTTTACGCAAGTTATCTTGCAGTTCTTGAACCTTGAGCTCATGAGATAACTCATCTTTTACACTGTTCGCCATACTTTTCGCAGAACCAATAAATTTGGATACACTACGAATCGCGACAGGTAAACGCTCAGGACCAAGCACAACTAACCCCACGACAGATATCAATACCAGTTCCCAAAAACCGATATCAAACACGTATTATGCCTGCTCTTTGTCTTTTTCTTTCTTGATTTCAGCAGTGGTGTCCGTCTTCTGCCCTTCAAGATTCTTTGGTTCAAAGTCCGCATCTTTCTTTAACGCTGCAGGATCTTCATCACTCATGGCTTTTTTAAAGCCCTTTACAGCTGAACCTAAATCACCACCCATGCCGCGTAGCTTTTTAGTTCCGAATAGTAATACAACGATTACTGCGATGATTAGGAGTTGCCAAATACTGATACCGCCCATTATTTTTACCTCGGGTCTTTTCTACACAAAAAATTATATTTTCACGAGTCTACCGCTTAACGACGGTAAGCTCGCCAACTAAGCAGCCAAAATGTGACACCTGCTATGCCACAGCCCAATGTTAGCTGCTGATACGGGCTAGAGATTAAGATCGCAGAGCATACGACTAAAGTGGCTCCAACACCAAACAAAAACTTACCTGTTCCTTGTTGTCGCTTGCTATCTCGATAACCTTGATAAAGCTGATCCATTCTTTGATTCATGGATTTTCCTTGTCGTAAGCTATCATAAAGCAACTCTGGTAATTCTGGCAGCTTCTCTATCCAAAACGGTGCTCTATCTTTTACTGCATTCAGTAAAGCTTGTGGCCCGACTTGGTTCGCCATCCATTTTTCAAGAAACGGTTTTGCTGTCTCCCATAAGTCTAGCTGAGGATAAAGCTGACGCCCTAAACCTTCAACGTACAATAGTGTCTTTTGCAGTAACACCAATTGAGGTTGAACTTCCATATTAAAGCGACGAGCGGTATTGAATAGGTTCAATAGCACGTGGCCAAATGAAATTTCACATAAAGGTTTGGCAAAAATCGGTTCACATACAATCCGGATTGCAAATTCAAACTCATCAATATTGGTATCAGCCGGCACCCAACCAGAGTCCACATGCAGCTCGGCAACTCGGCGATAATCACGATTAAAAAAGGCTAAGAAATTCTCTGCCAAATAACGCTTATCTTCGCTATTGAGAGTGCCAACAATGCCGCAATCTAAACCAATCCATTGTGGATTTTCTGGATGCTCTGGGTTAACAAATACATTTCCCGGATGCATATCTGCATGGAAAAAACTGTCACGAAACACTTGAGTAAAGAAGACACTCACGCCACGTTCAGCCAACAATTTCATGTTGGTACCATTGGCTTCTAATGAGGCTATATCAGAGACTTGAATGCCATAAATTCGCTCAGAGACCATCAAGTGTTCACTGCTTAAATCAGAGATCACTTCAGGTACGTAAAGCTCTTCACTGCCTTCAAAGTTGCGTCTTAATTGAATGGCATTCGCCGCTTCTCGACGCAGATCCAATTCATCAATTAAGGTTTTTTCATACTCACGAACCACTTCTACGGGCTTTAATCGTCTCGCTTCTGGCAAGGCTTTTGCGACGATTCTAGCCATGCGATACATCAGCTTAATATCGGCATCAATCACAGGACGAATATCAGGACGAATCACTTTAAGTACAATATCTCGACCTGATTCTTTTAGCTTCGCGGTATGTACTTGAGCAATCGACGCTGAAGCGAGTGGCTCGATATCGAAATCCGTAAACCAGTTATCTAAGCTACCGCCTAAAGACGCTTCCATCTGATCTTTAGCTAATTGGCCATCAAAAGGAGAGACTTGGTCTTGAAGGAGGGCTAATTGATCTGCCAAATGAGGAGGGAACAGATCTCGCCTCGTCGACATCATCTGTCCGAACTTAATCCAGACCGGACCGAGTTCTTGTAAGGCGAGACGTAACCTTTCGCCCATGGTCTTATCTTGATGCTTACGCTTAATCCAGAACAGTGACTTACGCATCATCAATGGTGCTTTCGTCAACTGGTGCTCTGGGAGTAACTCATCTAAACCATATTCAAGTTGTACTTTGACAATATGGTACAGACGGCGCAATTCTGTTGGGGTCATACTTTCTCCAACAAGGCGTTAAGTTTCGATTCTAATCGAGAAACCGAACTCTTAAGTTCATCCACTTGATCGCAAAAATAGGCAATTTCTAACGGTGCCGGAGCAATTTTCCACTCTTCCGTTAAGACTTGTGCGAAATTCGATTGTTGTTTTTCTGCTTGTTGATACAAAAAACTTCCCACATTTTTCGCGCCTTGAACGACAGTATGTGCGACCACATCTCCCGTCACACGAGACAACCACTCTTCGAGATCAGGTTTGCAATCGGTCATGAGTTGAGCAAACTTCTGAGCCAATTGAATATCACCTTCTAAGATCAGCTTATCTTGTTTAATCAGCTTGGTGATGTTGGCCTGCTCACGCAACTCCGGAAGTACGGACAAATTCAAACTAAGGTAACAGTCTGGTTTGGCTTCATAATCGGCCAACACGTCTATTTGTTGGCTAAAAACGAACGTTAAACTCTTATTGAGTTCTTTCAGATGAACCTGAATCACTTGCCCTTTTAAGCGCGATAAACGACGCACCAAGTTAGGGTCGTCATTTACAAGGGTATTAAGCGAAGTTTCAATCACTGCAGTGACAAGCGGATCAAATGGCATGACTATCCTTAAAATATAAGTCTTAACTACACAGGATTAAAATTTATAACCACGGTGTAGCGCAACAATGCCACCCGTTAGGTTGTAGTAGCTCGCATTTTCAAAACCTGCGTTTTCCATCATCCCTTTCAGCGTCTCTTGATTTGGATGCATGCGAATAGACTCCGCTAAATAACGGTAGCTATCAGCATCGTTCGCAATCAACTCACCCATTTTAGGTAATAGGTGGAATGAGTAAGCGTCATAAATCTTAGAAAGGGGCTCAAGAACTGGTTTTGAAAACTCAAGTACCAGCAAGCGACCACCGGGCTTTAACACTCGGAACATAGATTGCAGTGCTTTGTCTTTGTCTGTCACATTACGTAAACAGAAACTGATGGTAATGCAATCAAAGTAGTTATCAGGGAAAGGTAGCTCTTCCGCATTCGCTTGTACGTAATGAACGTTACCCACAATGCCGTTATCGCGCAGTTTGTCACGACCAACGTTCAGCATTGAGTTGTTGATATCAGCAAGAATTACGTGGCCTTTTTCACCGACAATGCGTGAAAACTTAGCAGTTAAATCACCTGTGCCGCCGCCTAAATCTAGAATGCGCTGGCCAGGGCGAACACCACTACAATCAATGGTGAAACGCTTCCATAAACGGTGAACACCACCCGACATAAGATCGTTCATGATGTCGTATTTTGCGGCTACAGAGTGAAAGACCTCTGCTACTTTCGCGACTTTTTCTTCTTTCGCGACCGTTTCAAAACCAAAGTGAGTGGTTTCTTGTGTTTCTAAAGCTGAATTTGATTGCACACTCGTATCCGTCATGTTGTTGTCTGCCATGATAAGTTCTCTTCAGCAGTGCGTCATTTCAACAAGGGCACTGCGGGCGATTAGTGTACTTTATCCTCTGCTTAATACCAATTCCAATAATGCATCAAGCACAAGAAGGGTGACGCCAGTTATGATTCATTTGTCTCAAGAAGTGCATCGGTTTGTGCTAATTCAGTTAAGCTCGGGGAGATTGGCCTTTTGACTTCGACTCCCAGTTGCTTAAAGCTTTCCGCCTGACGAATGGCATTACCTCGCCCTGTCGCTAATTTATTCATCGCCCCTTGATAGCTTTGATTCGCTTTATCCAACGCGCCCCCTAATCCTTCCATATCATCGACAAAAAGACGTAATTTGTCGTACAACCTGCTTGCTCTGTCTGCGATAACCTGTGCATTTTGGTTCTGTCTGTCATTACGCCACAAATTGTCAATCGTTCGGAGTGCCACCAGCAGAGTGGTTGGGCTAACTAAGATAATGTTCTGCTCCATGGCGTCTTTCACCAAGCTAGGATCCGCTTGAATGGCGACTTGGAATGCAGGTTCAACCGGAATGAACATCAACACATAATCCAAGCTTTGAATGCCTTTTAATTGATGATAATCCTTCTGACTTAAGCCTTTGATATGCGCACGCAAGGCGACCAAGTGATCACTCAATGCTTGATCACGCTGAGTATCATTTTCCGCATTGAAGTAACGCTCAAAAGCGACTAATGCCATTTTTGAATCCACCACCACCTGCTTTTCTTGTGGAAGATGAACGATCACATCAGGCTGATAACGTTTTCCTGCTTCGTTTTGCAAGTTCACTTGTGTGTGGTATTCATGACCTTCTCGCAAACCAGACTCCGCAAGCACACGCGCAAGCACCACTTCTCCCCAGTTACCTTGCTGCTTGTTATCCCCTTTTAGCGCTTGAGTAAGGTTCACGGCTTCACGCGTCATGCTCTCATTCAAACGTTGTAGATTTTTTAGCTCATGCACTAAGGTATGGCGCTCTTTGGCTTCTTGACCAAAGCTGTCGTTAACTTGTTTTTTGAAGCCTTCTAACTGATCTTTCAACGGCGACAGCAGCCCCTCTAAGCTTTGCTTATTCTGCTGATCAACTTTGGCAGTCTTCGCATCGAACATCTGGCTGGCTAAGTGTTCAAACTCGGTCTTTAAACGAGCTTCTGCATTTTCTAGCAGCTGAAGTTTTTCACGATTCGATACATTTTCTTGTGCATGTCGAGCGTCTTGCTCTCGCAGTTGAGCTTCAAGCTGAGATTTAAGTTCCTTCACTTGGTTCAATTCATCCGCATACTGCTGGCGCTCTTGCTTGACGGCCTCAAAATAACGCAGCTTTTCAATGGCCGCCATCAACTTGCCGTGGGCTTGTTTTAATTCAAATGCGGATTTATCTCGCTCATTGTCCAACTCATCTAACTCGGCTTGCGCTTGGTTCAGTGCCTCTTGCAACGGCTGAACTTGAGACTGATATAGCTGCTTATCGGATTCAAGCTGCTGCATCAGTAATTGTATTTGAAATTGCGCTTTCTGCTTGGCCCACCAGCCGAATGTGCCACCACTGATGATCGCGCTTACAATGCCGCTAATAAGAAGAGATTGGTACTCAAGAATCCATTGCATGATAAAGATTTAGCCTATAAATGAGATGCTCATTAAATGGTATTTTGATACTGGATAAATGTCCAGTTTGTTGTGGTTTATTTAGTCTATAAACTAGCCACACTCTTCCTTTAACACCAACCACGAGAAATCATGAACGAACGTCGAGCCATTGGTTTCGGGCTTGCTGCGGTACTGCTTTGGTCAACCGTTGCAACTGCATTTAAGCTGACTTTGGCTGAATTTACGCCTATTCAAATGTTAACGGTGGCGAGCTTTGTCTCTGCGATTGCGCTCTCTATCATCTGCATCGCTCAGGGTAAATCGTCTCAAATTGCGAACACCTTCTTGGCTAACCCTTGGTACTACTTACTGCTTGGGCTCATTAACCCTTTGGCTTACTACCTAATCTTATTTAAAGCTTATGACTTATTGCCCGCCTCTCAAGCCCAACCTTTAAATTACAGTTGGGCGATCACCCTCACCCTCATGGCCGCCGTATTTTTAGGTCAGAAGATTCGTAAGCAAGATTGGGCCGCCTGTGTTTTTGGTTATGCTGGCGTTGTCGTGATTGCGACGAAAGGCGATATTTTAGGCTTAGAGTTTGATAGCCCACTAGGGGTTGGGTTGGCGCTACTCTCTACCTTGTTATGGGCGGGATATTGGATCTTAAATGCGAAGAATAAAGCCGATCCCGTTATTGGTGTGCTGCTCGGCTTTTTAGTCGCGCTACCGTTTGCTGTCGGCTTGAGTATTTATGAAGGTGCAACATGGAGTTTGATCAGCACTAAGGGTTGGTTATCTGTCACTTATGTCGGGCTATTTGAAATGGGCATCACCTTCGTTTTATGGCTAACGGCCTTAAAACTGACCGAAAACACCGCGCGTATCAGTAATCTCATATTCGCGTCACCGTTTATCTCCCTCATGCTATTGGCTTATATCATTGGTGAAGAGATCCACCCTTCGACGATGATTGGTTTATTGTTAATTGTGACGGGCTTGGTCATACAACAACTGAAGTTCAAATCAATAGCTGAAAAAGATAAGTAACGCACCACCACATACCTTGCGCACCGATCATAAAAACCGACATCAACAGAGATATTGATGTCGGTTTTTTTCATTCAATCAAAGACAATAGAGCCGAGCCTATTACACAGCTGAAATGCGCCTAACTCACGCGCTTAATGAAGGCAAGGAGCTACAACTAGCTAAAGAGCTCAAATGCTAACTCGCTGCCCTTCCCTCTCACTTCATCAATGACGGCTACGGTCGCAGGAGCGATAGATAACGCTTTCGCTGCTGGATGGGTTGTCAAAAAATGGACTTTATTTTTTTCACTTGGCAAGGAATCCCAACGCTTATGAATATCTCGTGCTAAGTACAATAAGCAGGCTAATTTTTTAGAGACTTCCGCTTTTCCGGGCTGGTTAACATTGGCAATGGCATCCGCCATTTCTGGAGGAAATTTCCATGCATTCGCCAGTTTGGCACCTAATTCGGGGGCATCGGTAGAGAGGACATCACGCTGAACTTGTAAGGGATTTTCACCTTCATCAACGCGCTTCGTGATTTCAACCGCTTGCTCTGGCACCAGTGAGTGGATCATTAATTCACCGATATTGTGTAGCACTCCCGTTGTGAAGGCCTCATTGGGATCCAACCCAACCTTGGGGGCGAGTTTGCTGGCAATCATCGAAATTTCAAACGTATTCGACCAATAATCTTTTACATTTAAGGTCTCTATTTTTGGAAAAGCACTGGATAAAATGGATGATGAGACCAACGTCCGAACGGCCCCACTGCCCACTCTAATAATGGCATCATTGATGGTTGCAACGGATTTACTACCACCAAAATGAGCGGAATTTGCCATGCGTAGCAAGCGAGCGCTGAGCACTTGCTCCATCGACATTTTCTTAGACAGCTCACCAAAATCTACGTTCTCTTGATTCACCATCTCCAAAAGTTCTTGCAGCACGCTTTCAATACGAGGCAGTTCGTTAATGCGGCTAATTAAAGCGTCTTGTCTCATAAAGCTCACTCCTTTGGCTCATTATCACCCTTTAATATAGGATAGATTTGGCGATTAGGAGGGAGCTTATTGTGTTTAAAGTTAATTATATATGTTTGATCAAATTCAATCGAATCTGCTCAACTAGCTACTTATACACTTACGCCCACTGACCTGCGACAAAACCGCTCGACCAGCACCATTGGAAGTTGTACCCTCCAAGCCAACCTGTTACGTCCATCACTTCGCCGATGAAGAACAAGCCTTTATGATTTTTACATTCCATTGTCTTCGATGATAAATAGTCAGTATCCACGCCACCGAGTGTCACTTCAGCCGTTCTATACCCTTCCGTTCCATTCGGAGCAATCTGCCAATTTTCTAGGTGATCGGTAATCGCTTGCAACTCTTTGGCATTAAACTGCTTAAGAGGCTTATCCGTTAGCTCTTTACGCTCAATCAATACTTCTACAAGACGCTTTGGTAACGCTCGCGCTAAGGTATTTTTCAGGCTTTGATTAGGGTGCTTCTCACGAGCATTGGCTAGCAGTTCACTGACATCAGATTCTGGTACAAGGTTAATCGTCACCTTTTGGCCTGCGCGCCAGAACGATGAAATTTGTAACACGGCCGGGCCAGATAAACCACGGTGAGTAAACAGAAGCGCTTCTTTAAATAACGTACCATCTTCTGCGGTGATCTCTGCTGGAATTGCAATTCCAGACAGCTCAGCAAAATCTTCTTTATCTTGCTTGTGCAAAGTAAAAGGAACTAAACCTGCGGTGGTTGGAATGATAGGTAAACCAAACTGTTCAGCAATTTTATAACCGAACGGCGTTGCGCCTAGCTTCGGCATCGATAGGCCACCAGTCGCTACCACAAGAGACTCACACTCAATGGTTTCATCATTAACTTGCAGCAGGTAACCGCTCTCTTTTTTCTCAATCATATGCACATCACAACGGTAACGCTGCTCAACGTTCGGAAGTTTGCACTCTTCGAGCAGCATGGTGACGATCTCTTTTGCTGAGTCTAAGCAGAATAATTGCCCATGATCTCGTTCTTCAAACTCAATGCCGTGCTTGCAGATCATCGAAATAAAATCCCAGTGAGAATACTGAGACAGTGCCGATTTAACAAAGTGTCGGTTCTGGCATAAGTAATGATGAGCAGTAACGTCATAGTTGGTGAAATTACAACGACCGCCGCCCGAGATCAGTATTTTACGTCCCGGTTTTTTGGCATTATCGACCACAAGAACACGTCGACCACGTTTCCCTGCTTCTGCGGCACACATTAAACCCGCCGCTCCAGCACCAATAATCACGACATCAAATTTTTCGCTCATTTCACTTACACCATTTTCATATTTCACAATATGAATTTTCACCAATAAAAAAGGATGTGCTGAGTGCACATCCTTGCTGAATTCGTCGCTAGTTTAACCAGTTCAGGCTCTCACCTCAAGGCGCAGAGTCGATCTCACGATTTAACGTGATATTGATAATAGTCATCGCCCGCTTACGCTCAAGGCAAACAGAGGAAAGCCACTGTTTCTCGTCTACTTTACACCATAAATGCGGCGAGCAGTGTCACACCCAATAACGACATGGATAAAATAAACAGTGAACGAACACGGTCGCACTTACCTGTAAAAACAGGATCGTGATGATGGTGATACTCTTTACTTTTCAGGTAATGAAATAGACGAACTTGCTTGGTGACATTGCCGTGAGTGGTAAAGAAACCACCGCCGTCAACTTGCTGATAAAGTAATGGGTGAGCTTCACGCATAATATAAATCAATGCTCGTAAAGCGGTTAAATAGCGCGCACCATTCACCATGGTTACAACCATAAGTGCGAATAGGATGGTATCTCCATTGATCATCTTTTCCTCCCTACATCTTCTACGATGCCCTGAGAAAAAGATAATCAAATCATATCTTTTTTGCTGTGATGTTACGCAGCAGGGGTATCCATAATAGAAGATGAACCTTCTTTTGCCATCATCGCTAGGTCTTTGTCGATAAAGAATAATGCTTTACCATCTTCACCAACCAACTCTAGCTTATCCAAAATCCCTTTAAATAACTTCTCTTCTTCGTGCTGTTCAGACACATACCACTGTAAGAAGTTAAACGTTGAGTAGTCTTGGTTAGTAAACGCTTCATGAGCAAGCTTATTGATTTGTGTCGTAATCATCTGCTCATGTTGATACGTTTCACGGAACACATCACCTAGGCTCTCAAATTCATGCTGTGGAGCTTCAATTGCACCTAAAATTGGCATTGAACCTGTTTCACTTACATAAGTAAAAAGGCGTTGCATGTGTTCCATTTCTTCGACTGCGTGAGCTCGTAAAAATTCGGCTGCACCTTCGAAACCTTTGTCTTCACACCAAGCACTCATTTGTAAGTATAGATTGGATGAGAAAAATTCTAGATTAATTTGCTCATTCAATTTCTCAACCATATTTGCAGATAGCATGTCTCTCTCCTAATTACGCTTCTTTTTATTAATTTAAATATAACATGATTTAACGACTAACACCTGACGCAGTCTGTAGAGATATGAGATCACAGCAACAAAAAAAAACCACACGCGGTGCTAATCTTTAAGGAGTCAACAATAAGGAGATTGTAATATGAGTTATCAACATATTTTAGTAGCGGTTGATCTGTCTGAAGACAGTAAACTTTTGATTGATAAGGCAGTAGCACTTGCGAAACCTTTAGAAGCCACCGTTTCATTCATTCATATTGATGTGAATTATGCCGAACTTTATACCGGGTTAATTGATATCAACTTAGCTGAAACTCAACACCAAGCAATGGAGGCATCACAGAAACAACTTCAAAGCTTTGCGGACTATGCTCAATACCCAATTAAACATACATTAGTGGGCAGCGGCGATCTGAGTAATGAGCTGTGTGATTCGATCAATGAGTATCATGTTGATCTCGTAGTATGCGGTCATCATCAGGACTTTTGGAGTAAATTACTCTCTTCAACTCGCCAGTTAATCAACGATTCTCCTGTTGATATGTTGGTTGTACCTCTTAAAGAGGAGCAAGACTGAACTCGTAAACTTAGGTAGACTGCTGCCATCTATTGATGGAACGAATTGATTATGAATTATCTAGCAGCAGTGACCCTTTTATGGGCATTCTCATTTAGCCTGATTGGCGTTTATCTTGCCGGTCAGGTCGACTCTTGGTTTTCGGTGTTAATGCGTGTTGCATTGGCCAGCCTTGTGTTTCTACCTTTCTTAAAATTTCGCAATATTCCGAAAGCGCTGATCGCTAAGCTAATGACTATTGGCGGCATTCAATTAGGTTTGATGTACTGTTTTTACTATCAATCTTTCTTGTTATTATCAGTGCCTGAAGTGCTTCTATTTACGGTTTTCACCCCTATTTACGTCACCCTTTTTTATGATTTCCTTAAAGGGCGGTTTTCACCTTGGTATCTCATCACCGCGCTTGTTGCTGTCGCTGGTGCCGTAACCATTAAATTTGCAGGAGTGAACGACCACTTCTTAATGGGCTTTTTAGTGGTTCAAGGCGCCAACCTCTGCTTTGCGATTGGCCAAGTGGGCTATAAATATGTCATGGAACAAGAAGAGATAGATCTTCCTCAGCACACCGTGTTTGGGTACTTCTATCTTGGAGCGCTGTGCGTGGCGACGATAGCCTTTGCGTTAATGGGCAACCTAGACAAACTGCCAACCACATCATTACAGTGGGGAATATTAATCTACTTAGGGTTAATCGCTTCAGGGTTAGGTTACTTTGTGTGGAACAAAGGGGCATGCATGGTGAATGCGGGTGCTCTTGCCGTCATGAACAATGCACTTGTTCCTGCTGGGTTGGTGGTCAATATCCTGATTTGGAATAGAGATGTCGATTTAGTTCGATTATCGATTGGTGGCGGCATTATTTTGCTGTCTCTATGGATTAATGAGAAATGGGTAAAACCTAAAGTTGAGCGCCAATATAAAAAATTGCATTCGCAAGAGTAGAGCTCTTGCTGTTGGTGGGATGAACGAGTCCTACATTCCCGTCACTTTGGTTTGAGTAAGTATGTTTGGAAATCCAAATTAAAGTAAACCCAACTTGAGCCACTTAAAACGCAAAATGCCCGAAATGTCAGTCTCGGGCATTTTTATTTATTGGCTGAACTCAGCATCAATGCAATTGCGATGGCGCAGGATCATGAATGTTCGACACATGAAACAATTGATTCGTCTTGGCAAACTCTAGCTCTAATTCTTGCTGTTTCTTTAAAAGCTTTTGCTGCTTTTTGAGTACTTTTTTCATCTCTTTGTAGTACTCCTTCTGTTTCTTAAGCTCTTTCTTCAATGCTTTTAATTGTGCTTCACTTTCTGGCAATGCCTTATCTTTTAAACTTTCAGAGGATTCACGAGGAAGCTCAGTAGCGAGTTCAAACTGCTCCGTACTCATTGACTCAACACTGAGTTGAATCGATTCAGGGTTACACAGCATCGCTTGAGAAGCGCAAGTTCGAGCGCAAGAACGGCAAACATATTGAGGCGAAGAGGCTGATGTTAAAATACCCTCAAGTTCGCCACGAATTTCCTGACGGGTGAGTTGGCACATCCGCTTAGTCATACTTTACCTTAGCAAGAATAATAATGATTCTTACTTAGATATACCTTCAATCATACCAATTAACAAGTCTTAAATTTGGCTCTTGTTAATTTGCACATCATCACGAACAGATAGAGAGCGTAAGTTTCATTAAACCATCGATGCTTTCACATAAACATCAAAACGATTTTTCTTCGTTTCAATAGCCATCGTCGGCTTTTTTTCATCCAACCAATCAGCATAATCAGGTCTTTTCACCACAACACGTTTACTGGCCAATGCAAGGGCTGGCGTTAACAAGCTATCCGCATCAAGATCAGCACCCACTAATGATTGGAAAACACGCATCTCTTTTTTGACTAGGGCTGACTTTTTCTTATTTTCAGGATGTGGGTACATAGGGTCTAAATAAACCACATCCGGTTGTTCAAAATCATCATCGGCCGCTAATTTATCTAACGCGTCATGGCTGGAGGCGTGGATCAGAGTCATTCTGTCGCCAACCCATGTTCCTATTTCGGGATCTTGCTTAGCGCGCTCTAAACCATCATCGAGCAAAGCCGCAACCACAGGATGGCGCTCAACCATCTGAACCTTACAACCAAGCGAAGCGAGAACAAAAGCATCTCTTCCAAGCCCTGCGGTTCCATCTAGAACCGTTGGGGTTGCGCCTTTATTTAAGCCTGCCGCTTTGGCTATTGACTGTCCTTTGCCACCACCAAATTTACGTCTGTGCCCCACCGCACCGCCAATCAGGTCGACAAAAATCGCACCTAATTTGGGCTCATCCAATTTTCGTAATTCAAGGCGCTCTTGTGTCAGCACTAAAGCAAAAATGCTCTGCTCATCATGAGTTAATTGCCAGCGTTGTGCCAAGGTTTGAAGTCGTGAGGATTGGGTTGGATCTTCGCAAATCAGTTGTAGCTGCAAAGTTAGGCTCCGCATGAAGTTATAGTATTAAAAAGAGTTCGCAAGTGTACCGCCATCACACGGCCTTTTCTAGGCTCAACTCACTGACTAATTCAGCGAGCGGTTTAGGTCGACCAATGACATACCCTTGGGCAAAATCGACATCTATTTCCAGAAGTTTATCGATAATTTTCGTATTTTCGACAAACTCTGCCACCGTATGTTTGCCCATCTGCTTGGCTAAATCATTGATCGCTCTTACCATGACATAATCGGTTTCATTAACGTCCATATCCCGAACGAACAGACCATCAATTTTCACGATATCCACTGGTAATTTTTTTAAATAACCAAACGATGATAAACCTGATCCAAAGTCATCTAAAGCAATGAGGCAACCCAAGGATTTCAAGCGAGTAAAGAACTCTATCGCTTGATTCATGTTACTCATGGCTGCGGTTTCAGTGATCTCTAAACAAATCTTGTCACACGGTACTGAACTTGCCGATAAGGTATGCAAAAGAAAATCAATGAACTCTTGGTTACCCATCGAGTGACCCGATAGGTTAATCGAACAGATCCCTAAGTCCGCCACTGCTTCTGGGTGGGCTTCTAACCAACTCAAGGTTTTAGTCACAACCTGTTTATCAATCAAGTGCGCAATGTTGTAACGCTCCGAA
Organism: Vibrio genomosp. F6; assembly: GCF_005146325.1. NCBI lineage: Bacteria > Pseudomonadati > Pseudomonadota > Gammaproteobacteria > Vibrionales > Vibrionaceae > Vibrio > Vibrio genomosp. F6. The sequence continues at coordinate 180,475 of NZ_SYUT01000012.1, forward strand.
GCCGGTATAAAAATCCCAGGAGAAATATAGTCTCCTTGATGATTTTTCATTCTCACCAAGATCTCGAAGTGCATCTTCTGATTATCGTAAAGATTTAAACCTAAAATTCGCTGACCAAAGAGTTCTAGGCGATCATGAGCCAGTGCATTATGAACTAAATTCACGCACTCCATCTCTAACTGCCTACGGCGAATATCTTCATCGTCTTGGTGGTACAAACTAAAGCGGTTACGCCCTTCTTCTTTTGCAGCATGGCAAGCCGTATCCGCTTGAGCATGAACCATTTGCGAAGAGGTAACAGTATGATCAATAAGTCGAACGCCAATTGAGCAGGTTAAATTCAGTTTAATCTCTTCCCAAGTAAACACTTGATCACCCAAGGTTGAAATAATGTTTCGCGCCACTTTAATCGCATCAAATTCCGTACAATCTTTGAGAAGAACGGCAAATTCATCCCCGCCCATACGCGACAAGATCGAGTTATATGGCAGAACTTCTTCCAACACTTTGGCACAGAATTTAATCGCAGCATCACCTGCATCATGCCCTGCCGTGTCATTAATCACTTTGAGTTGATCAAGGTCGAGGAACAGCATCGCATGCGTTCTCATATGATTTTCAACTTCAAGAAGCGCTTTCTTCAACTCGATATCAAAATGGTTTCGGTTGTAAGTATTGGTGAGTAAATCGTATTGAGCTTGATACTCCAATTTCTCTGACAGCGCATAAGTTTCACTAATATCCTCACCGACAATCAGTAATTCACCAGAATCATGCAGTGGTCTAATATTTTCACGCACCCATATAGTATGTCCATCAGCATGACGATATTGAATTTCACGTCGCCACACGCCTTCCATCGCTTGCTTAGGCTGAAGTAATACATGCCTTGGAATAATGGCATTCTCATCATTATAAAAAACACGTAAGCGTTGACCGAGTAACTTCCCTTGCGGGTAGCCAAGCAACTTCTCCGTAAATTGATTTACTTGTTGGATTCGGTTGTTGCTATCAAGCGTCACCATCATCACGGGCTGTAACTCGTAATAAGTCCGCAAGTTCATTTCACGCTGATGAAGTTTATCTTCTGTCAACTTGCGAGACGTAATATCCCTCGCCTCTAGCAAAACATTCGCATCCGTCTGGTCATCAGAAAGCATAGGTTTCAGCGACAACTCTAAAATAATCAGACCTTTGTTTTGCGACCACACATCCGCTTCAAAAGAGACGATACTTTTCTGACCTTGGACAAACAGCGCTTCGAGCTTTTCAGCCGTCATATTTTGCCAATGTTTATATAGCCAGAATGGTTTATCCAGTTTAATGCCTTGATGGAAAAACAGCCCTTGAAGTTTGCTATTGCTTGAAATGAGTCGCCCATGACGATCAAGCATGCCGATATACTGGAAGCTTTGATCAAATACGGACTCTAATAAGAGTTGACTCTTACGCGCGGCGACTTCACTATTTTTGATTCGTCGGAGGTAATAGACGAGGAATATGATCACTATAGACATCACGATAAACACAACACCGAACGTCTGTAGCGCTTCTTGGTTTCGATTAAAAAAAGTTTCAGGCTTATTCAACAGTGCAGAATGTTCCACGTCATCAGCCACTAATTCCCAACGAACGAGTGCTTCATAATCCAACTTAATTTCAGGGGAAGCAGAGGTCACAGCTGGCAAAGGTTGGTTTAGGTTACCAAGAACCTTAAGTAGTAAATCACCCGTAGCTTTCCCTTGGGTCAAGCCACTTTGCATGATCCCCCCAACAGCTCCATAACCTAGCCCAAGATCATGAATAACAAACAAAGGGGCAGAAGCGACTTGGTTTAATTTTTTCCATTGCTGATTGTCACTTACCCAACCATTAATATCGCGATAGTAAACCCAAAAGAGAATGCTATTTTTTCGATCAAACGACGCTGCTCTAGCGAGAAGCTCTTCATAGGTATCCGGAACATAATGTTCAATTTTTTTCTTATAGATTGGGTTTTGTTCTATGAATTTATCAACTTGCGATCGAATTTCATGTCCGGTGACTGAATGATCAGATATAACCGTGATCTTCTCTGCATCAGGCATCAAGTCTTGAATCATCAAGATATTGCCCATCAAATTAATATCTTCCGTCACACCCGTCGCGTTCAGGCTAGCGTGCATCTCTGGACGATAATTATTGATTCCACCAAAAATAACGGGGGTGTTTTTTAATTCAGAACTTAAACGCTGCATTAAATTAAGCGCGTTATTATCACTCACGACAATCGCTTGAAATTCTTCATTTTGAAATTTGGTTTTATAGAGTTGATAAAGTTGTTCTAAATATTCAGCACTTTGGAAACGCTTCGTGTCTAAATAAACCACTCGGTAAGGGATGTTTCTTGTGTCGAGTCGAGATTGAAGCCCAGACTGAAAGGCATCAGTCCAAAAAAAGCCTTGATGGTAGGAGTGGATGATTAGTACATCTTTACTTTGTGCAGAAGCAAAAAAACTACAGAATGCGACGAAAATAAAAAAGATGGCACGCACTAATGTTATCCCAATAAAGTTATATTTGTTAATACTATCACCCCTGATGATAAAATATACTTTTACCTGTTAACATAGTCTAATTACGTAAAATAAGGAGTTAATATGCATGCATCTAATAGTCGCCTTGATGATTTAGATCGAGCGATACTCAAAACACTGATGGAAGATGCTCGGACCCCTTATGCTGAAATGGCGAAACAATTTAATGTTAGCCCCGCGACCATTCATGTTCGTATCGAGAAGATGAAAACCGCTGAGATCATTCAAGGCACAGAAGTTGTCGTTAATACCAAAAAACTCGGTTACGACGTATGCTGCTTTATCGGCATCAACCTTAATGCCGCTCGTGATTATCATTCTGCGATAGCGAAACTCAATGCCCTTGATGAAGTTGTTGAGGCTTATTACACCACTGGGGCTTACAATATTTTTGTGAAACTGATGTGTAAATCCATTGAAGAGCTGCAATTTGTTTTGATTGATAAATTACAAGCCATTGATGAAGTGCAATCCACTGAAACACTGATCTCTTTGCAAAACCCTATTAATAGAAATGTAAATCCATAACTCAACCAAACCAGAATATAAACATAGACTTAAATGCAAAAAAGAGCCACCAAAGTGACTCTTTTTTTACTAACGACCTCGCCTGAATTAGGCGTTAATCCCAGCATGACGCAACATGGCATCAATTTGAGGCTCGCGGCCACGGAAACGTTTAAAGAGTTCCATCGGCTCTTCGCTTCCGCCCATTTCTAGGATGTTATTAAGGAAGCTTTGACCCGTCTCTTGATTAAAAATCCCTTCCTCTTCAAATCGAGAGAATGCATCCGCTGAAAGTACTTCTGCCCATAAATAGCTGTAGTAACCTGCGCTATAACCACCAGCAAAAATATGGCTGAAGCTATGAGAGAAGCGGTTCCATTCCAAACTTGGCAATACAGCCACTTTCGCTTTTACCTCTTGGAGCGTTTCCAACACGCGAGCACCCAACTCAGGATCAAACTCGGTATGAAGTGTGAAATCGAATAACCCAAGCTCTAGTTGACGCAAAATAAACATCGCTGATTGAAAATTTTTCGCCGCTAACATCTTTTCTAGCATCGCTTTCGGCAGTGGCTCGCCCGTCTCAAAATGTCCTGAAATAAACGCCAATGCCTCTTCTTCCCAGCACCAATTCTCTAAGAACTGGCTTGGTAACTCTACCGCGTCCCAAGGTACGCCATTAATCCCAGAAACAGAGCCGGTATCCACTTTTGTTAGCATATGGTGAATACCATGACCGGTTTCGTGGAATAGGGTCACCACTTCATCGTGCGTGAATAAGGCTGGTTTATCACCGACAGGTTTATTGAAGTTACACGTCAGGTAGGCGACGGGAGTTTGCAGATCACCAGATTCAGTCAGACGACGTACGCGACACTCATCCATCCATGCGCCACCACGTTTGTGTTCGCGAGCATATAGGTCTAAGTAGAAACTGCCACGTAGTGTGTCGTTCGAATCAAAGATATCAAAGAAGCGAACAGAGTGATGCCAAGTATCCACGTCCTTTCGCTCTTTTACTTGCATGCCAAATACACGATTCAACACTTCGAACAATCCGCTAACGACTTTTTCTTCAGGGAAATAAGGACGCAACTCTTCATCTGAAATCTGGAATAAGTGCTGCTTCTGTTTTTCGCTGTAGTAAGGGATATCCCACAAGTTCAGCTCTGTTACGCCAAACTCTTTTTCTGCAAATTGACGCAACTCTTCAACTTCTCTTTCACCTTGTGGTTTCGCTTTTACCGCAAGATCATTTAAGAAGCCAATCACTTGAGACGTGTTTTCTGCCATTTTGGTCGCCAACGACTTTTCACTATAAGTGTTAAAACCTAGCATCCGGGAAATTTCATGGCGCAACTTCAATTGTTCCGCAATCAGCTCAGTATTATCCCACTCGCCCGCTTTTGGACCGCGATCAGAGGCGCGTGTGACATACGCTTCATACATTTCTGCGCGTAGTGCTTGGTTATCACAATACACCATCACCGGTAGGTATGACGGCATTTCAAGTGTCAGCAGGTAGCCATCAAGCTCTTTAGATTCTGCGGTTTCTTTCGCCGATGCAATTGCTGATTCCGGCATACCCGCCAGTTCAACCACATCAGTAATGTGTTTGTTCCAGCCCATTGTGGCATCAAGCACATTATTGGAAAACTGCGATCCTAGCTCCGACATGCGTTTGCTGATCTCACCATAGCGATGCTGCTCATCGGCAGGTAAGCCAATGCCCGAAAGCTCAAAATCACGCAGTGAATCGGTGATGGTCTTTTTCTTCGCTTGCTCTAGTGAATCAAAAGCATCACTCGCCTTGATGGCTTTATAGGCTTCAAATAGCCCTTTATGTTGCCCAACCCAAGTGCCATATTCAGACAGCAATGGTAAGCAACTCTCATAAGCATCACGCAACTCATCACTATTGACGACAGAGTTCATATGACTCACCGGCGACCAAACTTGGCTTAATTTATCATCCACATCTTCGATAGGTGCGATTACATTATCCCATGTTGGCGTGGTGTTATTTTCTAATACATCGTCAATTTTTGCTCGGCATTCAGCTATGACCGCTTCAACAGCTGGCTTGATATGCTCAGGTTGGATCTGAGAAAACGGGGGTAAATCGGTAAACGTCAGTAGTGGATTAGACATGAGGCATCCTTTTAAATTCGTCTTTTTATCATTATATACGTCTAATAAATGTAGGCAGCTTATGCAATTTTCAATAGTGGCGTATAATCATTCACATTAGTTTGTTTGGAGTATCAAATTTTGAGACTTCACGGTTCATTCAGTTAAGCGAGAAATTATTTTGCTCAGTTATCGTCACAGCTTTCATGCTGGCAACCACGCAGATGTAGTAAAACACATTGTACAAAGCCTTATCCTTAATTCTCTTAAACAAAAAGATAAGCCTTTTGTCTACCACGATACTCACTCAGGCGTTGGTCGCTACGATCTGACTCACGAATGGTCAGAAAAAACAGGTGAATACAAACAAGGTATCGCACGCTTACACCCAATGGAGCAAGATCCAAAGGTGGATATTCCTGAAGAGATTCAAAGCTACCTAGATGCCATCCGAGCATTGAATGATGGCGACGAGCTGCGTTATTACCCAGGCTCACCACGAGTTGCCCGCGCACATTTGCGTCAGGGAGATCGTATGGTGCTGACTGAACTTCATCCGAGTGACCACCCACTGCTTGAGCAAGAATTTCATCGCGATCGCCAAGTCAGTATCTACAAAGAGGATGGTTTTCAACGTTTAAAGGGTAGCTTGCCACCGAAAGAACGACGTGGTTTGGTTCTGATTGACCCTCCTTACGAATTAGCAAAAGAGTATCGAGATGTCGTCACGGCTATCGCACAAAGCCATAAACGCTGGGCAACGGGCATTTACGCCATTTGGTACCCAGTGGTTAATCGCTGCGACATTGAAGATATGATCGAAGGTTTGCAAGGTTTAGGGATTCGCAAAATCTTACAAATCGAGTTAGGCGTGTCGCCAGATATCAATGAACGCGGAATGACAGCATCAGGTATGATTGTGATTAATCCGCCTTGGAAGTTAGAAGCCCAAATGAATGAAATTCTACCTTACTTGAAAGAGGCCATTGCACCAGCAACTGGGCATTTCAAGGTTGAGTGGATTGTTCCTGAGTAATAGCTCCTGAATAATGAATAACTCTGGGTTGTTCCTAAGAAATACGTCCCAATCTATTCATTAATACTGAATTGAAATAAAAACTATAAAACGGAGAAAGTAATGGCAACACATTTTGATTATATCTGTATCGGTGGCGGTTCTGGTGGTATTGCATCGGCAAATCGCGCCTCTATGTACGGTGCAAAAGTCGCCATCATCGAAGCTCAAGATCTTGGTGGTACTTGTGTAAACGTAGGTTGTGTTCCGAAAAAAGTGATGTGGCACGGCGCTCAAGTCGCTGAAGCAATCAACTTATACGCAGAGGACTACGGTTTCGACGTTGAGCTTAAAGAGTTCAAATGGAACAAGATGATTGAAAACCGCCAAGCGTACATTGGCCGTATCCACCAATCTTACGACCGCGTTCTGGGCAACAACAACGTCACCGTAATCAAAGGGTTTGCTCGCTTTGTTGACACCGAAGGAGCAAATGTAAAAACGATTGAAGTCAACGGTGAGCTTTATACTGCTGATCACATCACGATTGCTGTTGGTGGTCGCCCAACGATTCCAAATATTCCAGGAGCGGAACACGGCATCGACTCAAACGGCTTCTTCGATCTGATGGAACAGCCTAAACGTGTTGCGGTTATTGGTGCGGGTTATATTGCCGTTGAAATCGCAGGTGTATTACACGCATTAGGTACAGAGACTCACCTGTTCTGCCGTAAAGAGTCACCACTACGTAGCTTCGACCCTATGATCGTCGAAACGCTGGTTGAAGTGATGAATACTGAAGGTCCAACGCTTCATACTCACTCTGTGCCAAAAGAAGTGGTTAAAGAACAAGATGGTAGCCTAACCCTTCACTTAGAAAATGGTGAAACCCAAAACGTTGATACGCTCATTTGGGCGATTGGTCGCCATCCTACAACGGACGCCATTAACCTAGGCTTAACCGGTGTTGAAACTAACGATCGTGGTTACATCAAAGTAGACGAATACCAAGAAACGAACGTGAAAGGCATCTACTGTGTCGGTGACATCATGGAAGGTGGTATTGAGCTAACACCCGTTGCCGTTAAAGCAGGTCGCCAACTTTCTGAGCGCCTATTTAACGGTAAAACAAACGCTAAGATGGACTACGAGTTGGTACCAACGGTGGTATTCAGCCACCCACCAATCGGTACGATCGGCCTAACGACTCAAGAAGCGGAAGAGAAGTACGGCAAAGACAACATCAAGGTATACACCTCTGGCTTCACGGCTATGTACACAGCGGTAACTAAACACCGTCAGCCTTGTAAGATGAAGCTAATTTGTGCAGGTGACGACGAGAAAGTTGTCGGCCTACATGGCATCGGTTTTACTGTTGATGAGATGATTCAAGGCTTTGCTGTCGCAATGAAAATGGGCGCAACTAAAGCTGATTTCGATTCAGTTGTCGCAATTCACCCTACGGGTAGTGAGGAATTCGTTACCATGCGTTAGGCGCTAATATTGAGAAAAAGGTCAGTAATTACTGACCTTTTTTTTTATTTTGTTACCTAACGCTTATTGAGAGCCGCTTTGCCATTCGAAATTATTATATTTTTCTAAAATATATTATAAACTTAGCCAAACAAAATAAAAAATAATAGTCGTCGTGCAGCTAGGTTCCAGTTCAACTCAAGTTTTCTACAATCTGTTAGATCTTGATGAAGTCGAAAGAGAAAAGCAGTTATTTACTCTTAAGATTCATCAACCCAATCTATATAGGCAGTTACAACCTTTACTTAAAACGGTCCCTTCAGAGCCACTCACTCAGTTGCTCGGCTTCCACGCGCAACAAGCAATCAAACAAGAGTTAAATTTCTCCGATCAAATCATCGGTAAATACCAACTTCGTCAAGAGATAGGTCGAGGGGGGATGGGGATTGTCTATGCAGCAGAGAGAGCAGATCATACTTTTGAGCAGCAGTTAGCCATTAAGTTTATTCAAGCAGGATTAACTGACATCTTAGGCAGAAGAGCACTGTTTGATGAAGCACAACTACTCGCAAGGCTCAATCATCCTTACGTGGCAAAAGTATTTGATGGCGGTGAACACCAAGGCTATCTCTATATCATCATGGAACGGGTTATTGGTGACACACTGAATGCGCACTTGGAAAGAAATAAACTGTCTAAAAAAAGAAAGTTGCTGCTTTTTACTCAAATTTGCCAAGCCATTGAGCACGCCCACCAGCAACATATACTCCATGCTGATTTAAAGCCAGAGAACATCCTTGTTGATAGCGATGGAAACCCAAAGCTTTTAGATTTCAACATTACCCAAAAAGTGGCCACCAATGACAGTCACAGTGATCTTCTACTTGCGTACAGTGAGCACTATGCCAGTCCAGAGCAGATGGCTGGCGATTATTTGACGAACCAAAGCGATGTCTATTCGCTGGGGAAAATACTGTCGCTAATGTTTCCAGATGAACATCCGCGATCTGATGTTTTTTGTATCATTCAAAAAGCGACTCAAGAGCAGCCAGAGCAGAGGTACAAATCTGTCGAAAAGCTGCGTTATGATATAAAAAACATTCTCACGCATCAGCCTATTTCCATAAAACAAAATATGCCGTTTTATAGCACTCTAAGGCTATTTCAGCGTAAGCCAATTCAAATGATGCTTGGGGGGTTATTAATAATATCTGCCGCGGCTTTTTCGATCACTCTGATTCAAAAAAACCACCAGTTAGAGCAAGAAAAACAGGTCGCTGAAGAGATGATGTTTGAAGTGGCCAGTTTAATGTTTCATAGCAAAGGGGATGTGAATGCACAGATGTCCGTACAGACGATGCTTGAACTCACGAGACGAAGGATCCTTGCAAACCCCAACTTACCTCAACACATAAAACAAAAGATGCTATTAGCCATGATGACGCCGGTCCCTAAAAAGAGCAGCCTCAATTGCGCGCCAAATTGCACAAAAAAATAAAACAACGTAGAAGAGAATAAACATGAAGAGTATGGCTTTGCTCGGCGCGTGTATCACACTTTTTAGTGGCATTACCCACGCTCAATCAACCCCTAGTACGGGGTATTTTATCGATGCTCCGGTTAGTGGTTTGTACTACCAAACCAGCTCAGGGCTATCTGGAGTCACCAACAAAGGGAAATACCAATATAACCCAAATGATGTGGTGAGCTTCTTTTTAGGGAGTGATGAATCAAGTTATTTACTGACTACGTTATCGAGCCAGAAAATCATCACCCCTAGTCTTGCGACGACTCAACCAAGCCGTAGTATCAATATCACGCGCTTGCTTCTCTCACTGGATAGCACACCATTGAATCAAGAAGAGATTGTGCTTGCTAGTCGCTTATTATCCGATCCAAACTTTCAGCAGAAGCTTAAAAATATTGATTTAAGCTTCTTAAACAGTTCAAGCCAAGATCTCGGTATTCCACTGGTTAGCGTAAAAACCGCCGTTGAGCACCTTAATCAAAGCCAAGAGTACATTCAGAAGAACTTCACTTCTGATGATGTTATCTATCAGCCACTCAATACTCGCCTAAGTAATATCATCATCAAGAAAAAAGATTGGTCAGGTAAGTTATGTGCTTATGATTTACGTTATCGAAAACATCCAAAATACACCCCGCCTTTCGGCAGCATGTCTTATCAAATTACGAATGACAGTATGATCCAATACCCTAGCGTGGGTGACTACTTTAATGGCTGTTATTTAGATCTCAATAAACAATACAAAGAGATCGTAATCGAGCCTATCGGCAACTTCGCTCAACAACAGGGCTTAGTCGGATGCGCTCAAGATGGTTGTACTCGTAATGATCTCAACGGCTTTTCAGTCGAAAACTATAGCGATGAAGGAAAGTGGAAATATCGGACAGTTGCCTTAAGTTTTGACCCAAGCACCCAACTATTAATGGAGAAAGTCCAAGGGCTAGGTCCGACTGAAAAGATACAGCATAATAATCAAACTGAAATGCTTTGGTTTACCTACCCAGAAATCAAAGGTAACAACATCTCTTACCAAGGTATTTGGCAAAAAACGCAATACCTTAGCGATAACACGACTCAGCAATGTTTACTTATAAAACAGCGTCAAATATTCCTAACCGAAAAAGAAAATACAGATTGCCCAACAGATATTAGCCAGTACAGCATCGACGTCACTGACCAATATCCAGATATGTGGTGGCTAGAAAGCTCACAGGGTTCAGCGACTCTCGCTCAAATGAATATATTAGTTCGTTGGTACAACAAAGACTCCCTACCTCAATACACCACTTGGGAATATTTACCTGCTGGGGAAAGTTGGGATCAAGGTGTGCTTTATCGCTATAGACAAGAAAAAAGAATACAACAAGACGGCTCAGAGCAATTAGAGACGTTCAAAATCTCCGAGTTCAAAAAAATTGCAGGAGCAGCATAATGGCAAACTCACTGACCCAAATTATCCAACAGTGGCAATCTGGCAACAAACAAGCTGAAAGTGAACTCTATCAATTTGCCTATTTGCAACTCAGAAACATCGCCCAACAAGAGCGTGACAGAAGCGCAGTAAAACATGGCATTGATAACGAAGTGCTTGCCGACAGCGTGAATAGCACAACCGCCCTCATACATGATGCGTATTTAAAAATGAGCCACTCAGATCTCAGCGATGTATCAAACAAGCGTGAATTTTTTCTGATGGCCGCGAAAGTTATGCGCCAAATATTGATCGATAACGCACGTTCGCTCCAAGCGAAAAAACGCCAACAACTGACGTCCATTCCGAATTTGCATGACGATAAATTCGAACAACTGATTATTGTCGATAAAGCGCTGGATCGGTTTAGTGTTCAGTACCCTAGACAGTCCAATGCGTTAAAGCTGAAATATTTGATGGGTATGAGAAATCAAGAGATCAGCCAACTACTCGAATGCAGCGATAGCTTAATCGAAAAAGACCTAAAATTTTCGCGCTGTTGGCTACAGTCACGCATGGCTTAATCATTATTCAATTTAGAGCGTTAATAACAATGAACAAACGTCGGCTTCTATTATGTGTCACTTTATTCGGGAGTGCCGCTTGGTTATGGATCTCATCGACCTATAGTGAAGAGTTAACTGCAACTCTGAGCGAGCGCTCAAAACAGCCTCAGAGTGCGAATTCAAGCCTTGAACCACCTCACCCCGAGGTTTCAAACGCTACCTTGAATATGGTGAAAAAGAATCCAAAAAACATTCCACTTACCGAAAAGTCCGATGATGCGAATGTTAATGCTTCACCGTTAAACCAAGAACAAAAAAACGCTGAACAAGCGTTGTTAGACGCCTTTGAACCAAACAGCACGACGGTGATAGTCAGTACCGATGATAACAACGACGGAACAGGACAAAACCGAAAGCCGGAACTCAACCAACAAATTCATCAACAGCTACAAACGGTCATTTATTCATGGCAACTCACTCAAGGTAGCCCTATCAGCTATGAGTTGAACCTAAATCTGCTGTTTTCAGATCCTGATGATGATTTTTTAACAACTCGCATCGACCTCAGTGCGACAGGGCTCTCTATATCCAATAACGGTGCTTTACTCATTCAGGGCACACCCGAATTACAAGCCGAACCTTCTAGATTAACGGTATCAGTAAGGGACAGTTACCATGGTGATGATCAGCAAGCGTGGGTTTCGGCACACTTCTCACTACCAGAAGTAGAAGCATCAACTGAAGAACAAGAACATCCGCTCATTGGTGACATGGTTTATCGCTTAGAATCAGCCAAGCAGCACGCAGGAGTCAGTTACAACTATGAGGTGGTTTTCTGTGAGGCATTCAAATTCATTAATGATGTTGTTTATTACGCCAAATCAACGGCCAAAACTTCCTGCCCCAATGAAAATCAACTGCGTGACATTGGGCATTATCAAATAAACGGCAACCAACTCATTATAAGCAGTAATGAGTCTAGCTTTCATGCTCAGCAGATATGGGATTTAAAGAAAGAGTACTCATCGGTACAACAAAAAGGTGTGACGAACTATTTCACCACAATTTATGATGGTGAAAAATATGAAAGCTACACCTTACAGAAAAGCAAAGCGGCAATGGAAGCAAAAATAAACATTCATACAGGCCAATATGAATATCAATCAGCCACTTTTGATTATCTTATTCTGACACCAAAACAAGAGTATCTCCTTGTTTATGCAGGTAACTACATTTACCAGCGAGAGAATATTGGTAGCAATGGTGAGTTTATGGATTCCGACCTTAATATTCACGGTTACGATATCAGCCTCAATTGCCAATATGTAGGCCCATTTTTCCAATCTTCAGTGATGGCAGGAAAAGGTAATTACGACATTGATATCGTATCCTCAAGCACTCATCCCGAGAATACGTACTCTTTTCATTGTGGTGAGTTCCCTTCAAATCAGCGTTTTTCACTTTTCACTGATCTCACATACAGTCCCTATGATGAGTTCATTGATGGCAACGTATACAGCTATATTTTTAGACCAAAACCTGAGTACGCACATTTGTATGAGGAACTAAAAATGAATTTTGTCTACCACTCACCAACCAGAAATAAATAGATCGATTGTCTTAAATAAAAGAAAAACGTAAAAAAGTTTACGGTTTTTTTCATGCTTTCCGTGTCTTGTTATTGCTTATGAAAACTCGTAAAAAACATGCCTTAAAGATTCTAATATCGGCTTAAAAAAATAATCAGTGGTAAACAAGGAACTGTGGGTCATCCACACCTTAAATAACAAAGGATAAATAATGAAGAAGATTACTTTGCTAGCAGCGTCAGTAGCAGTGGCACTAACAGGTTGTGGTGGCGGTTCGAGCAGTTCAGATGGCGCAGCGCCGCAAGTGAGTATTGCATCTTTTGACGGCTACTTTAAAAATGCAGTCATGTTTGTTGATAGCAATGACAATGGTGTATGGGATGAAGCTACTGATGAATTCATCGGCTTAACAAAGAGCAAAGGTGAAGTGACAATGACGGAAAAACCTTCCGGAATTATCGCTGTCCAAACTCTAACTCCTGGCGGTCCAGCACAGGCAAAACTGATTAGCCTTGATGCAGATAAATATGCAGGTGTTTACACTGTTGATATGGATCACCCAGCCCAACCAATGGCTCATGAGGTTGTTTTCCGCGCTCGAAATGGATCTGATGTTATATCACCAATCACTGACTTATCTCTAAGCTATGTAGAGAAAGGCCTCACAGAAGAGGACCTTGTTGCCGATCTAGGCTTGGAGTCAACAGATGAGCTTTATACTGATTTTGTTGATGGCGAAGATAAAAACACTGATTTGCACAAAACAGCACAACTATTAACTGAAACAAAAGGTTCTGGCTCGGATATCAACAGTAAACCTCAAGAGTTTGTGCAAGATGCAAAACAGAGTGTTGATAGCATGACTCCAGAACAAAAAGCAGACCCAAGCTACAAAGCTCCTGTTGATGGTGACAAATCGACATCTGAAACACCGACATATAAAACAACAGTAAACGCTGAAGTTTATAAAGAAGTTCAAAATAAATTCGATAGCTTGAATTTAACTTTAGGCGACAAAGGCTCTAGTGATTACTTCTTTAGTATCGATATTAACAACCTATTTGAAGATAAAGACATCAGTCCTGATGAATCATTTATTGAGGTTGCTGGAATAAAAGTTTATGACAACGACAAACTGAACGCGAGTAACGTAAAAGCAGTCATTAATTACCAGACAGGAATACTGAATGTTGGTGTTAGTCCATCAGACACAGTTGATCTTGCAGGCGATATCACTTTAGATCTAGTCTCTGGGAACTCGGACTTAACCAATTCATTAAAGGCCACATTCTCATTTACTGTTGACAAAGGCGAAGCTAAAGCACCTACGTATTCCGATAACGGTGTTGCGGGTTTACAAACACAAGTTAACCTATGGGAGCTCACTAAAGGTAAAAGCTTAGGTGAAGGCTATACACTCGACTTCTCAACACTATTTAGCAGCGACGATCAGCTGACTTTATCTTTCTCTTCCAATGCACTAACAAATGGTCTCATTTTTGACAATATGGGCACTGGTATCATTGGCGTTCAAGGTACACCACTCCGCTCAAAACAAGATGATGACACAAACTATAAAATCAAACTCAAAGCAACTGACGCTAGTGGGTTATCGACAATTGTAGAACTCGACCTTCCAGATGTACAAGAAGCGCTCAAACCAGATACACACCCTCTAGAAGGTAAAACCTGGTACATCTTAGAGCATGGCAGCTCAAACGGAGAAGCAGAACAAGAATATTCAAGTATTTGGTGTGATTCGATCAAGTTCGAAGATGGGATTGTTCTCGGAAATGTTAGAAGCATTGCAAATAAAACAACATGTACCGAAGCAGACACACAAACAGAAGAAGCAACTTACGAAATCGTTGATGGATCGATCGTCGCGACGTTCCATTTTGAAGAAGATGGTGAAAAACTAACAGAAAAATTCCAAGTTGAAGTGGCTAATGACGCTGACAGCATTTCAACTGGTGCAAAAACCATTGTTCACCGTTTACTTAATTCAGATGAAGAGTCTGCTGAACGTTACACATATTTCATCAACAAAGCTGACATCGAAAAGCGTCTCAATGTAACGTCAGAAATGGGGCCAGAAGCCCGTACTTTTAATGCTTACTTACCCGCTGAAGAGGATAACGCTTATAATTTAGGTCAGATAGGGCTGTCACTCCGAGAGAATGCTCACTCAAATGATCAAGGCGAGATGGATGCCAACTTATCTTTCGACGTAAACAATACCGACTTCACTTGTGAGACGGTTAACGAGTTCTTCTCGAACTTCTACTTCACTGGTGAAGATATCGGATCCATTAAGTCTAAAGACTATACAGGATCATCAATCGAGTGTTACACAAGTGAAGAAGATGGCATTAAGCACGCTTCTGTTGATTTTGACCTACCAAGTCTAACGGTCAATAACGTATACAGTGTTATTGGTAAAGTGAAAGACAATAATGGTGAGTTCATGGAAGCGATGAAGTTCAACATCAAATGGACAGGTACAAGTAACAACGATTAATTAAGCTAATAAAACGAAGCCCCGCATTGCGGGGCTTTTTTATCACTTTTTCTTGTCTCTACACTACTTCACACACAATACATTCAGCAATGATGAGCCCTTTAGTTGGGTGATTCTTCCGTTGGTGAATAATCCTTTCTTCTGATGGCCCCAATATGGCAGATGCATTGGCCAACTGTCTTTTTCCATCACATTTGTCGCCAGTAATTTTTTCCACTCATCTTCTGTTACTAAACGCATTTTAAGTTCGCTACAAACTTCCCCTGCGTTGTCATAACTTAAACGGTTCCATGCTTTGCTGTGCTCCATATAGAACTGGTTATTATCATCCAAAACATATGGCACAACATAAGTTCGCCCGTCTACTTGCGTTTGAACTCGGACGGAAATATCGGTATTTGTGGTTAGCTCAGATGTCGATAATACCTGCGTTGATTTAGGTTTCATTGTGTTCAGCACAGACGGTGACACTTTTGCTTTCGGTTCTTTTGCTTTAGGCTCTTTTGTTTTAACACCTTTAGCTTTAAGCGCTTTATTTTTCGCGGCTGGATCGGGTTTTACTGACGGTTTAGCTTGAGGTGCTGACTTATCAACCACTCGGATAAAGGCTTCTTTATAGGCTTTAAGGCTTCTGACTTGCGAAAGCTCTTTCTTCGCATCCGGGAAGTTATCGTAAGGCCCAATCAGGCATCGATATCCATTCCCTTCGGGCTTCATCCACACATCCGTAGATATTTTCTGGTAAAGCGGTTTCGCAGTAGCGAGAGGTAATGTCCTGGCTAACATCCCACATTGAATCCAAAACGTTGGATCCTCAATGTTTTTATTCGGCAACGCCTTGCCCCATAAGCCTTTACCTATTGGGCAACTTTGGCTCAACTGTGGCAACTGATTTGCGGCAGCTTGCGTACCATCACATAAGAATGTCTCTGCGTGAGAAATAGTGGGAAAACTCAACGAAGCGGCCACTATTAAGCCTAGGCTGTAGGTTTTATTTTTAATACGTGGCTTTTTTGCCATTCTAAACTCCATACATACTCTAGCTGATTGAT
Organism: Vibrio genomosp. F6; assembly: GCF_005146325.1. NCBI lineage: Bacteria > Pseudomonadati > Pseudomonadota > Gammaproteobacteria > Vibrionales > Vibrionaceae > Vibrio > Vibrio genomosp. F6. The sequence continues at coordinate 196,843 of NZ_SYUT01000012.1, forward strand.
AGTGAAAACGTTGTTTTTTCCATACCAATCACATTCAAGGATTTGACGATAATGCGATACCCTAGATTACATGCAAAAAAAGAGCCGTAATATCTTACGGCTCTTACTTTTCATTATTAATTAGCTAACAATCCAATTATTCAGTTACCCTTTATAGATCTTAGGGTTGAATACATCTCGCAACCAGTCACCGAGTAAGTTTATTACCAACACAAGGGTAACTAAAAGTACACCTGGGAATGCGGTGATCCACCACGCTCCTGAGAAGATGTAGTTAAACCCTGTGCTAATCAAGGCACCAAGCGAAGGCTGATCAACCGGGAGACCCAAACCAAGGAACGACAATGCCGCCTCTGACATGATGGCATTCGCTATTTGTACGGTAGAAATAACCAAAATTGGCGATAAGCAGTTCGGCAAGATATGACGGAACATGATGCGTGGCGCTTTAAAGCCCATCACTCGTGCCGCTTCTACATACTCTTTCTCTTTTTCAGCCAATACCGACGCACGAATCGTACGAGCATACTGAGGCCACTCGGCAATACCGATGATCACCACCAGCATTAGCACTGCGTATTGACTATAAAAGTCACTACCAAAACTTGCCTTGAAAATCGCAGAGACAATTATCGCGACCATCATTGTCGAAAATGACAGCTGAACATCGGCAAACCGCATTAGGAAACTATCAATTCGACCACCAAAGTAACCTGATGATAGTCCGATAATAATGCCCAAGAACAGCTGTAAACCAACCGCTAAGAAGCCAATCGTTAACGACAAGCGAGAGCCGTAGAGCATAGTTGAAAGAATATCACGGCCTTGTTCATCGGTTCCGAGCAAAAAACGCTCATCCCCCTCTTCCATCCACGAAGGAGGAAGTTCGGAGTCCATGATATCAATAGAAGTCACATCATATGGGTCCATCGGTGCCACGAGTGGTGCCGCGAGTGGTGCCGCGAGAGCCATAATCAAAAAGATAGAGAAAATGGCAAAACTGAACATCGCCACTTTATCGCGTAAAAAATAATATAAAAAATCTGACTGTTTAAAACGTTCCCAAGTAGACGGGGCAACGGCAGTTTGAGTATTGCTCATGACTATGCTCCTTTACCTGTAAGATTAACTGTCGGGTTAATAATTCCGTACAACAAATCGACAATCGTATTTGTCACCACAAAAATAAGCCCAACAAAAATAACGTAAGCAGTGATCAGAGGGGTGTCCACTCGATTGATCGCTTCTAAAAATAGGAAGCCAGTACCCGGCCACTGAAACACGGTTTCGGTCAGAATGGTATAAGCCACCATGGTACCAATTTGCACACCACCAACCGTTAACACTGGAAGCAGAGTATTTTTCAGAGCATGTTGATAGTAAATTTTATTCAGATCCAAGCCTTTCGCTTTAGCAAATTTTATATACTCAGAGCTCAACACTTCTAACATTTCAGAACGAACTAAACGAATAAACAGCGGCAGCATAATCGATGCCAACGCAATGCACGGCAACACTAAGTGTGCAAGACCGTCGAGACTAAAGAAGCCAGACTCCCAACCCAATAAATTGTACGTTTCTCCGCGTCCAAAAGAGGGAAGCCAGCCTAACTCAATAGAGAAGACATACATCAGCATAATCGCGGTCAAAAATACCGGCACGGAGATCCCGATACTACTGCCCGCCATAACGACTTTGGTAAAAAAACTCTTTGGGTGGATGGCGGTATATACACCAAGAGGTATCGATAAAAAAACAATAATCAACGCTGCGCCGAATACCAACTCTAGCGTCGCGACTAATTTATCTAAAATCACGTCAACGGCTGGACGCTTGAAGAAATAAGATGTGCCAAGATCGCCCTGAACAGCGGCGCCAATGAAACGAGTATATTTAGTAATGAAGGGATCGTTGAGGCCTAACTCATCGCGCAAAGCTTGACGCTCTGACTCAGAAACAGATTGCCCAACTAACTCACGTAACGGATCACCCAGATTATCCTGAATGGAAAACGCCACCAAACTGATCACAAACATCACTATCAGTGCCTGAAACAGGCGCTTGACCAGAAACGTAAACATTCCTTGCCCCTTAACTATCCATGTATTTCTATCGCTAGAAAATATAATTCAGCCTTTAAAATGATACACCGCCCGACTGAAATAAGAGGGTATACAAAGAGTAAACAAAGAGCCGCCAAGTCGACGGCTCTTATTTAGCAAGTAATAAAGATTACTTAACTACAAGGTCGCCAAAGTAAGGCATAACCATTGGGTTAACTACCGCAGCTGCACCTACGTTAGATTTCGCACCCCAAGCTTCACTCTGCCAATGTAGTGGTACAAATGCTGCGTCTTTATAAAGTGTTGCTTCGACACCTTTCAGCATCATTGCACGTTTCGCTGCATCAGTTTCAGAGTTAGACGCTTCAACAATCGCATCCATCTCAGGGTTTGAGTAGTGACCACAGTTATATTGACCACGGCCAGTCTCTTCGTTACGAGTCATCGTTAGGAACTCATTAAAGTTCGCCGAATCTTCTGTATCTGAGTGCCAACCAATCATCATCATATCTGCAGCACAGACATCGAATTCAGGCCAGTACTGCGCTTTAGGCATGGTTTTAAGATCAACTTTAATACCAATCTTAGATAGCATTGCCGCTGATGCTTGTGCCACTTTCGCATCATTCACATAACGGTTATTTGGAGCCATCATTGTTAGAGTAAAGCCTTTCTCGTAGCCCGCCTCTTTCATTAGCTGCTTAGCTTTTTTCAGGTCGTAGCGAGGAACAAGAGACTCATCGTGTCCTGCGTAACCTGTCGGGCTTTGCTGGCCAGCTGATGTTGCAAATCCTTTCATGATCTTCTTAACGATACCTTCGTTATTGATCGCATGAACGATAGCTTGACGAACGCGCACATCTTTTAGCGCTTCGTTGCTGTTTTGGTTCATTTGGAAAGTGATGATACGTGTACCAGGAAGGGTAACCAAATCGACCCCTTTCGCATTCTTAACACGCTTGTGATCATTTGGCGCAACAGGGTGAATCATGTCCACGTCACCAGAAAGAAGTGCAGCAACACGCGTCGCATCTTCTTTAATTGGCACTAACGTTAGCTTATCTACGTTACCGTCAGACTTTGAATCCCAGTAATCATTAAAGCGTTCAAATACCACTTTAACGCCCTGCTCACGAGACGTTACGATGAACGGGCCCGTACCTGAAACGTTAGTCGATGCAAAAGAGTTACCATGCTTAACCACTTCAGATTTTTCTTTGCCATCTGACGTCTTACCTGAATAGAACTTGCTATCCATAGGGAAGATGTACGTTGCTGTTTGAAGAACCAATGGGTATGGCGCTTTTGAAATGAGTTCTACTGTGTAATCGTCAACTTTTACCAATTTTTCATACGGCGTAAAAATTGATTTAAAATCAGGTGAATTTTGAAGACGCTCGAATGTCCATACTACGTCGTCTGCGGTTAGCTCGTTACCAGAATGGAATTTTACACCTTTACGTAAGTTGAAACGGAAAGTTGTATCGTTTACACGCTCCCAGCTTTCAGCTAGGCGTGCTTCAAAGTCCATTGACTGAGAGAAGCGAACTAGAGGGTCAAATACCATGTGAGACATTTGCAGTGTGCCGCCAGATAGCTGCTCATGCGGGTCAAGTGATACAGGGTCAGCTGCATAGCCAACGGTAATATCTGCTGCCGCTGCGCCAAAACTTAGGCCAGCTGCCATCAAAGCGACTGCTAACTTGCTTTTCATGGTTTTCATTGCATAACTCCTTCATGCGGGGACTTAAATCCCTATTTTATGTATTTGCTTTGTTTTATATCCAAGAGAACTTGGAACCACTGCCTTTTCTTACTTTTTTATTTCGACTTTTATGCCGATTTTACATCTTCTCTCAATCCCAAAAACTCAGGCATCAAGGAAATTAGGTGTTGGCTGTACTCATGTTGAGGGTCAGTAAATAGCTGCTCTGTTGGTGCTACTTCTAATAATTTACCCATTTGCATCACACCTACACGATCACACATTTGACGAATAACCGGTAAATCATGACTGATGAAGAGCATCGTGAGGTTTAGTTCAGCTTGAAGGTCTTTTAACAGGTTGAGGATTTGAGCCTGTACCGACACATCCAGTGCCGAAGTCGGTTCATCACAAATTAATAGGCGTGGACGTGTTGCCAGAGCTCGGGCGATAGAAATACGCTGACGTTGACCACCAGAAAATTCATGAGGATATTTAAGCCCCGCCATTTTTCCTAACCCAACATGATCCAATAAATCATGCACAATTTGACGTGTTTCATTTTCATTGCGAGTCAATTTATGAAAACGAATCGGCTCGGCAATAATGTCAAAGATCTTCATTCGAGGGTTCATTGATGTATATGGGTTTTGGAATACCATCTGCATTTGACGACGCATTGGGCGACGTTCTTTTTCTGATTTGAGGCCAGTGAGGTCGATACCTTCAAAGGTAACGTGCCCTTCGTTAGGCTTGTACAATCCAGCAATAACCCGTGCAATGGTTGATTTACCCGACCCTGATTCACCAACTAAACCAAACGTTTCACCTTCAAACACCTCAAAGCTAACGTTATTCGAAGCTTGAACGTACTGACGGCGACTCTCAAACATCGAATCTTTAGTGATGAAGCGTAAGCTAACATTCTCAACATTTAGCAGTGGGCCAGTGTAATCACGGTGATCTTGACTTTGACCTAACCAATGATTTTTGACGTCCAGTTGCTCCATTTCATGCGCTTCTTCGATATAGCTAACAAGCGGGAATCGGTCGAGTTTTACATCTGAACGAGGGACTGCTGAAATAAGGCTGTGCGTGTAAGGATGTTCTGGTGTTCCTAAAACTTTCGCGGTTGGGCCAAACTCAACCAAATCACCACGGTACATGACCGCCACACGATCCGTCACGTTCGAAACAACACCCATATCATGGGTCACTAACATACAGCCAACGTTATTAGTCACGCATAACTCACGGATAAGGCTTAAAATCTGATCTTGAATTGAAACATCTAATGCGGTCGTTGGCTCATCAGCAATAATAAGATCGGGTTCACCTGCAAGAGCAATGGCAATAACAACACGCTGTCGCATACCGCCTGAAAATTGGTGCGGATACTGCTTTAATCGGTTTTCTGGTTGAGGAATACCCACTTGGTTCATTAGTGACAATGCACGCTCAGATGCTTCTTCATCTGTCATATCCAAGTTCGCGTGAATCGTCTCTTTTAACTGATGTTCAACGGTGAATAATGGGTTTAACGAGGTCATCGGGTCTTGAAAAATAAAACCAATCTTAGAGCCACGAACTTTACGCATCTGCTCCGGAGTTAACCCCGAAACTTTTTCACCATCTAAGAAAACCTCGCCATCAGCAATAACACCTGGAGGACTTAATAGATCAATAACCGCGTTACCGACGGTGGACTTACCAGCGCCAGATTCCCCCACAACACCGACGATTTCACCACGTTCAATATTAAACGACAGCGATTTAACTGCCGCATGAACACCGTGACGAGAAGGGTATTCAATACGAAGATTTTTAACTTCTAAAAGTGACATTACCAGACCTCTACTGCTATGGCAGCTCTCTGCCCTGTCTGCAAAATTGGAATCCATTCACTGCCAGAACAATGTTCTGCCAATTTACAAGTCCATCAATTTGGCAAATATTTCACAGAAAAGCAACAAACATAGGATAAAAAATCGAGATTGCGCAGTTTTAAAGCACTTAATAAATATAGTTATGCCGAATTTGTGAATAAATTATCACTCTTTATTATTAAATGCTGGGCTTTCATACTTTACATTTATCTATTTTCGTACTTAATAGCCCTATTTCCTAAGAACAAGCGCCTATTCTCAGAGAAAAAAACCAAACAGTTTTATTCACCATTAAGTTTTAACATTTCAAATACATAAACCATATAAAAAACTAAATACAACCAATAGGACTACCCATAAGTATAAATATAGTCATAAAAACCATATTCACATGGCGATTTAATACAAATAGTTTCAATCGAGAAAATACATAACGGGATTGTTCTCAATGAAACCAGCTTCTACACGAATGTAGAGCCGAGAAAATATTCATGAACATCAGGCGAACCCCTTCTGTTTCTCTTCTATAGCCGACAACTAAAAATCATTAATTCCACTGATCGCTAGACGAAAAAAAACCTCATCATTTCTGATGAGGTTTCTTCAAAGGTGATCTGTGGAGAGACATTCCTTGAACATCAGGCGAACCCCTTCTGTTTCTCTTCTATAGCCGACAACTAAAATCATTAATTCCACTGATCGCTAGACGAAAAAAAACCTCACCATTTTTGATGAGGTTTCTTCAAAAGAGATCAGTGAAGAGACATTCCTTGAACATCAGGCGAACCCCTTCTGTTTCTCTTCTATAGCCAACAACTAAAAATCATTAGCTCTACTGAGCGCTAGACGAAAAAAAACCTCATCATTTCTGATGAGGTTTCTTCAGAGGTGATCAGTGAAGAGACATTCTTTGAACATCAGGCGAACCCCTTCTGTTTCTCTTCTATAGCCGGCAACTAAAAATCATTAATTCCACTGATCGCTAGACGAAAAAAAACCTCATCATTTCTGATGAGGTTTCTTCAAAGGTGATCAGTGAAGAGACATTCTTTGAACATCAGGCGAACCCCTTCTGTTTCTCTTCTATAGCCGACAACTAAAATCATTAATTCCACTGATCGCTAAACGAAAAAAAACCTCATCATTTCTGATGAGGTTTCTTCAAAAGTGGTCGGTGAAGAGGGATTCGAACCCCCGACCCTCTGGTCCCAAACCAGATGCGCTACCAAGCTGCGCTATTCACCGACTTTTATTTTATTTTGACTTATCAAAAAGGGAAATCTCATTCACTACGTAAACTTGACTACCGAGTTAATGGGGTGGCTAACGAGATTCGAACTCGCGACCACCGGAATCACAATCCAGGGCTCTACCAACTGAGCTATAGCCACCACTAACTTTTTATATAACCGTTTAAAACGATTATTGAAATAGTGGTCGGTGAAGAGGGATTCGAACCCCCGACCCTCTGGTCCCAAACCAGATGCGCTACCAAGCTGCGCTATTCACCGACATTGTATTTTTTTACTTGGTTTGCGTTAGAGAGATACCCTCTGGTCCGCTTATTCCAAGGTCAGGATGCGTAACAAATCACGCTATTCACCAACATGTTTCGTTCCGATTCTAAGATAAATCTTGAATCAGCACTGGAAACCTTCATTTACGAATAAACTTGGTTACCAAAATAATGGGGTGGCTAACGAGATTCGAACTCGCGACCACCGGAATCACAATCCAGGGCTCTACCAACTGAGCTATAGCCACCACTACTTTTTGCCAATATAGTGCTTATTTTACTAAGCATCCGGATGGTACGCCCGAAAGGATTCGAACCTTCGACCTTTGGCTCCGGAGGCCAACGCTCTATCCAGCTGAGCTACGGGCGCATGCCCTATCGGCGGAGTGGAATAATACGTATATCACCCTATGCCGTCTAGTGTTTTTTTTACTTTTTTTTCTGTTTGTTCTCTTTTTCAGCAGTTCATATGCAATAAAAGCTTATATAGGATGTGATAGAGCCCTTGTCGCTGATAACTTGTTGTTTATTGCAACAAGTTATCAGGATATAATCACCCATTATTTACATTGATTTAACAGGTTACTGATGACCGATTAAGTCAAAACACAGTTTAACACTATAATTTTGGTAAGCATGTACTTACCTTGGGAATGTGAAGTGAGTTTAATGGATATGTCTCGACGAATCATAAGCGTTTTATTCGCTGCGTTAACTTTTTCTAGCGCTGCGTTTGCCACTACCGATCAAGCTGAATACGATGCAATAGCTGAACGCATCCAACCCGTAGGTCAAGTTTACCTTGCTGGCAGCGAACCCGTTAAAGCTGAACCAACAGGTCCTCGTGATGGTGCAACAGTATATGGAACTTTCTGTATTGCTTGTCACTCATCAGGTATTAGCGGAGCGCCTAAAACAGGCAACGCTGCTGAGTGGGGGCCTCGTATTGCTCAAGGTAAAGATGTCTTAAAAGATCACGCAATTAATGGCTTTAATGCAATGCCAGCAAAAGGGTCATGTATGGATTGCTCTGATGATGAAATCGTCGCAGCCATCGACCACATGATCAAAGGTCTATAAGGCAACTATCCACACCTACCAATGTGCCTAGTTAAAAAAATGCCCGTGAACTATCACGGGCATTTTTATTATTCCTATTGAACATCGCTATTTTTTGAACATCGCACGTAAGTTTGCGATATGCGCCTGCCCTTTTTCCATTCTTTCTTCTGCTGACTGCGGCTTTTTAACCGTTTCCCAATCCACATCATCATGTGGAAGTTCATCTAAAAATCGGCTCTGTGTCGGTTTAATAAGCTCACCATACTGCCTACGCTCCCGACATTTAGTAAAAGTCAGCTCTTTTTGAGCACGAGTAATACCGACGTACATTAAACGGCGTTCTTCTTCGACATTATCTTCATCAATACTTGTTTGATGAGGAAGGATCCCCTCTTCTGCTCCCATGAGGTAGACGTACGGGAATTCGAGTCCTTTTGAAGCATGTAGTGTCATCAACTGCACTTGATCAGCATCGTCATCGTCTTCACCTCGCTCCATCATGTCACGCAAAGTTAAACGCTGAACAACCTCTTTTAGACTCTTCTCTTCTTTATCGTAATTGTCACCTTCGAGGTCGGCCACAATCCAACTATAAAGCTCAGACACATTTTTCATTCGCATTTCAGCCGCTTTAGGGCTTGGCGAGCTCTCGTATAACCAATCTTCATAATTGATATCTCTCACCAAAGAACGAACCGCTTCTACGGTATTTCCACGCTCAGCATTATCTGAAATTTTTACAATCCATTCGGTAAAGCGACGTAAATTATCGAGCCCTCGACCAGTTAGATGCTGCTCCAAACCCATCTCAAAGCTTGCTTCAAATAAGCTCTTACCACGCATGTTGGCATAACTACCCAGCTTTTCGAGAGTAACCGGACCAATCTCTCTACGAGGTGTATTCACAATTCTCAAAAATCCGTTATCGTCGTCAGGGTTAACTAACACTCGCAGGTACGCCATGATGTCTTTGATCTCTGCGCGAGCAAAGAAAGAGGTACCACCCGAAATTTTATAAGGGATCCTATTTTGCATTAATGCTTTCTCAATCAAACGCGACTGGTGATTACCTCGGTATAACACTGCGTAATCTTTATATTCGGTTCGATTCAAAAATCGGTGGGCGATCAGCTCTCCCGTAATTCTCTCCGCTTCATGCTCTTCATTTTTAGCATTCAGTACTTTTATTTTTTCCCCATCCGGAATTTCAGAGAAAAGCGTCTTGGTGATCTCATGCGGGTTATTTGCAATCAGTATATTCGCCGCTCGCAAGATACGACTAGTAGAGCGGTAATTCTGCTCTAGCTTAATGACTCTGAGTTGTGGATAGTCTTTACTCAATAAAACCAAGTTTTGTGGTTTTGCGCCTCGCCAAGAATAAATCGATTGGTCGTCATCACCAACAACCGTGAGGCGACAACGCTCACCGACTAAAAGCTTCACTAATTCATACTGGCTCGTATTGGTGTCTTGGTACTCATCGACAAGTAAGTATCGAATGCGTGATTGCCATCTTTCTCGAACTTCTTGATTGGTTTTTAGTAGCAGAACTGGCATCGCAATCAAATCATCAAAATCCAATGCGTTATATGCCTTCATCTGCTTTTGGTACATATCAAAACAGAATGCAAAAACCTGCTGCTGTTCACCTTGTGCATAAGCTATTGCTTGCTCAGGTGTCAGCATGTCATTTTTCCAATTAGAGATACTACTCAGCAACTGACGCAGTAGATCTTTATCACCATCTAACTGTTTTTCGGTTAACTCTTTCAACAATGCTAATTGGTCTTGATCATCAAAAAGCGAAAATCCGGCTTTTAAACCTAATGCTTTATACTCACGGCGGATAATATTCAGCCCCATGGTATGAAACGTTGAAACCATTACCCCTTTAGATTCTTTCTTACCTAAACTTTGTCCTACGCGCTCTTTCATTTCACGAGCGGCTTTATTTGTGAACGTCACTGCCGCGATATTGCGAGCTTTATAACCACACTGCTGCACTAAGTAAGCAATTTTATTTGTAATCACACGAGTTTTGCCCGATCCCGCCCCTGCGAGAACAAGGCAAGGTCCAGATACAAATTTTACAGCTTCGTCTTGTCTAGGGTTCAGTTTCATTAAGTTCTCAACATGGTTTCATCAGGTTTTATGTGTATTCCTCTCTATGATAATGCTGCAACACAGGGAATGCTATGCTCTCGTATACAAGATTTTCACACATTAAATGCGAAACTCTATTATGTAAAAGTGTGATCTATACGCTATAATGAATGAACGTTCATTCATTGGTGGTGAGAAAATGACCATTCATAACCCTCAGGATAAACGCCTTCAGATACTCTCAGCAGCTGAAGCTCTCATTGCAGAGGTTGGCTTTCAGGGGTTATCTATGCATAAGTTAGCAAAAAAAGCAGGGGTCGCTGCAGGCACTATCTATCGCTATTTCGATGATAAAGAACATCTCATTGAGGAAGTTCGGATACATGTAACCCAAAAAATTGCAGACGCGATACAGGAAGGTGTTGACGATTCAAAGCCGATAAAACAACGTTACCGCACCATGTGGCTAAACATTTGGAACTTGGCGGGAACAAACCTTGATGCAATCAAAAACCGGATTCAATATGATTGTTTACCTGCAACAAATAGCACTACATTTAGGGAACTAGAGCGTAAAATGTTTGCCCAAGTGGAGTTACTATTTAATGATGGTAAAAAACAAGGACTATTTAAACCACTTGATAACGAAGTATTAAGTGGATTGAGCTTAGCGGCTAGTGTCTCACTCGCACGTAAGCATTCTTTAGGATTCTACCAACTGGACGAAACTGCATTAGATGCGGCTATTGAGGCTAGTTGGGACGCAATAATTACACACTAGATCGGAGTTCTGACAATAATGAAAAAGTGGACCTTCTTTATGTTACTTATCGCTTTGACCCTTTTTGGGAGCGTGATAGGTTTTAACATTTTCAAACAACAAAAAATCGCTGAGAACATGGCTAACAGGCCAGAAGCGGAATTCCCTGTAACGGTAACAAAAGCACAGCCAGTAGACTGGGTGCCTGTGATTGAAGCGATTGGTTTTATAGAACCTAATCAAGGGGTGACTCTATCAAGTGAAGCAAGTGGTGTAATTAGAAAAATTGCTTTTACTTCAGGTACGCAAATCGAAGATGACCAACTATTAGTAAGCTTAGATTCATCTGTTGAAAAAGCGAACCTAAAAAGTGCGCAAGCAAAGCTTCCTGCGGCGAAAGCAAAATACAAACGTTACAAAGGCTTGTTTGCTAAAGGTTCAATTTCAAAAGAATCTTACGACGATGCAGAAGCGAGCTTTTTCTCACTTTCAGCTGATATTGAAAGCTTGAAAGCAGCAATTGAGCGTCGTGAAATCAGAGCGCCTTTCTCGGGTATTATCGGTATTCGTAAAGTTTACTTAGGTCAATACTTGCAAGCCGGAGATGAAATTGTACGTTTAGAAGACACCAGTGTTATGCGTCTTAACTTCACTGTACCTCAAACTGATATTTCTCGTATTTCAATAGATCAAGCGATCGATATCTTTGTCGATGCTTACCCAGATCAACCTTTCCAAGGAACAATCAGTGCGATTGAGCCTGCGGTTAGCATTCAAAGTGGCTTGATTAGAGTCCAGGCAGACATTCCAAATAGCGATGGTCTACTTCGCAGCGGCATGTTTGCTCGTGCGAATATCATCCTTCCTGCGCTGACAGATCAAATTACGCTTCAACAAACGGCGATTACGTTCACTCTATACGGAGACAATGTTTACATTATCTCTGAAGAAGATGGTGTGAAACGAGTGAAGCAGCAAGTTGTAAAAATTGGCGAACGAACAAAAGATAAAGCTCATATCTTAGAGGGTGTTAAGGCTGGAGATATGGTTGTGACATCAGGCCAAGTACTCCTAAGCAACGGGGCAAAAGTTAAGATTGTAGAAAACGATACAATCACCCCACCATCTGAAACACCTAAGCTGTAATTTGGAGGCATAATGCGCTTTACTGATGTTTTTATTAAACGTCCAGTTTTAGCGGTATCCATCAGCTTTTTGATCGCATTGCTTGGATTACAAGCAATCTTCAAAATGCAGGTGCGTGAATACCCTGAAATGACGAATACTGTCGTTACCGTTTCGACCGGTTACTACGGTGCAAGTGCGGATCTTATCCAAGGCTTTATCACCCAGCCTCTCGAACAGGCGGTGGCTCAAGCGGATAATATTGACTATATGACTTCCTCATCGGTTCTAGGTAAGTCAACGATTACGGTCAATATGAAGTTGAATACGGACCCTAATGCTGCGCTGTCTGATATTCTAGCCAAAACAAACTCTGTTCGGTCTCAACTTCCTAAAGAAGCAGAAGATCCAACAGTAACGATGTCTACAGGCTCAACAACGGCGGTGCTGTACATCGGTTTTACCAGTGATGAATTAGTCTCTAGCCAAATTACTGACTATCTTGAGCGAGTGATCAACCCTCAACTGTTTACGGTTAATGGTGTTTCAAAAGTCGACCTTTATGGTGGCATGAAGTACGCGCTACGTATTTGGTTGGATCCAGCAAAAATGGCGGCGGTAGATTTAACGGCAACAGATGTCATGTCGGTTCTAAACTCGAATAACTACCAATCAGCAACTGGTCAAGCAACAGGCGAATTTGTGCTCTATAATGGCAGTGCAGATACTCAGGTATCGAACACTGAAGAGCTTGAAAACTTAGTGGTAAAAAGCAGCAAAGCTGAAGTTATCCGTTTAGCAGATATCGCTAAAGTATCACTAGAAAAAAGCCATGATGTTTACCGTGCGAGTGCGAATGGTAAAGAAGCCGTGGTTGCAGCGATTAATGCAGCTCCAAGTGCTAACCCAATAAACATCGCAGCGGATGTGCTGGATCTTCTTCCTCAGCTAGAGAAAAACCTCCCAAGTAACATTTCTATGAATGTTATGTATGACTCGACAATTGCAATTAACGAGTCAATTCAAGAGGTAATTAAAACGATTGTTGAAGCGGCGCTTATCGTATTGATCGTCATTACGCTGTTCTTAGGCTCATTCCGTGCGGTTCTTATCCCAATCATCACTATTCCACTATCTCTCATTGGTGTGGCAATGGTTATGCAAGCGATGGGATTCTCGTGGAACCTTATGACGCTACTGGCCATGGTACTTGCCATCGGTCTTGTGGTTGATGATGCGATCGTTGTACTAGAGAATGTCGATAGGCATATTAAACTTGGCGAATCACCTTTCCGTGCGGCTATTATTGGTACGCGTGAAATTGCGGTTCCTGTTATTGCGATGACCTTAACGCTAGGTGCGGTATATGCGCCTATCGCGATGATGGGTGGTATTACTGGTTCTCTATTTAAAGAGTTCGCATTAACGCTAGCAGGTTCAGTATTTGTTTCTGGTATTGTCGCATTAACGCTATCACCAATGATGTGTTCAAAAATGCTGAAAGCGCATGCTGAACCAAGTAAGTTTGAACAAAAAGTTCATTACGTATTGGATGGCATGACAAATCGCTATGAACGCATGCTCGGCGCTGTAATGCAGCATCGCCCTGTGTTTATAGGTTTTGCTGTCATTGTATTCGCCACTCTTCCGATGCTATTCAAGTTTATTCCTAGTGAGCTTGCACCGTCAGAAGATAAAGGCGTAATCATGCTAATGGGTACAGCACCATCAAATGCTAACCTTGATTTCATGCAAAATACCATGGATGACGTGAACGAGATCCTTTCGGCTCAACCGGAAGTGGCGTATGCACAGGTATTTACAGGCGTTCCAAGTGCTAACCAAGCGTTTGGTATTGCTTCAATGCTACCGTGGAGTGAAAGAGAGGCAAGTCAAGCTGAGGTTGCTGGGCGTGTTGGCCAACTGGTGAAAGAAATTCCAGGTATGTCAGTAACGGCCTTCCAAATGCCAGAACTTCCAGGTGCAGGTTCAGGTCTACCTATTCAGTTTGTTATCACCACTCCAAATAGCTTTGAAAGCCTATTCCAAATCACAACGGATATTTTAACCGAGGTATCTTCAAGCCCATTGTTTGTCTATTCGAATCTAGATTTGAATTATGACTCAGCAACAATGAAGATCAATATTGATAAAGACAAAGCTGGCGTCTACGGCGTTACCATGCAAGATATCGGTATTACGCTTGGCACTATGATGTCTGACGGCTACGTTAACCGTATCGATTTGAATGGCCGCTCGTATGAGGTAATCCCTCAAGTTGAACGTAAGTATCGCTTAAACCCAGAATCAATGAAGAACTACTATGTTCGAGCTGCGGATGGTAAAGCAATACCTCTAGGCAGCTTGATCTCTATTGATGTTGTTGCAGAGCCTCGATCTTTGCCGCACTTCAACCAGTTGAATTCTGCGACAATTGGGGCGGTACCAGGATCAACAACTGCAATGGGTGATGCTATCGCATGGTTCGAAAACACAGCTGAAACGAAGTTACCAAGTGGCTACAGTCATGACTATATGGGTGAAGCTCGCCAATACGTAACGGAAGGAAGTGCTCTATACGCAACGTTTGGTTTAGCATTAGCGATCATCTTCTTGGTTCTAGCCATTCAATTTGAATCACTGAAAGATCCATTAGTTATCATGGTTTCCGTACCACTTGCTATTTGTGGTGCTCTTATTGCCTTGGCATGGGGCGCAGCAACCATGAACATCTATTCGCAAGTTGGTTTGATCACCTTAGTTGGTTTGATTACCAAGCACGGTATTTTGATTTGTGAAGTGGCAAAAGAAGAACAGCTGCATCACCATAAAAATCGAATTGAAGCTGTAATGGAAGCGGCGAAGGTTCGTCTTCGTCCAATCCTGATGACGACAGCTGCGATGATCGCTGGCTTAATCCCACTGATGTATGCAACAGGAGCGGGTGCAGCACAACGCTTTAGTATCGGTATCGTAATCGTTGCTGGTCTGGCAATTGGTACTATCTTTACTCTGTTTGTACTTCCAGTAATTTATAGCTACCTAGCAGAGCAACATAAGCCATTACCAATCTTTGTTGAAGATAAAGATTTAGAAAAGCTGGCGCGCGTTGATGAAGCGAAAGCGGTTCATCGTGAGATGGCAAAAAATAGCTAAATTCACAATCTAAACAAAAGGCTACTTCGGTAGCCTTTTTTATTATCTAAAGTAACGACTTTGCGTTGTGAATTACTTAGAATGTAACCAAAATAATAGGAGTTTAGCCCACTATGTTTGATCCAAAGAAATTAGAACAAATTGCAAAACAGATTCATGAATCAATGCCTCAGCCAGTGAAAGAGCTCGGTAACGATGTTGATCAAAAAGTACGACAAGTTATCCAAGGCCAGCTAAACAAACTTGATGTTGTAAGCCGTGAAGAATTTGATGTACAAACTCAAGTGTTGCTCCGTACTCGTCAAAAGTTGACAGACATGGAACAAAAATTGGCAGCACTAGAAGAAAAACTAGCAGATAAATAATCCAACCTAGTGGATCTGTAATGATTTATCCGTAACCTCAGTAACGGATTGATAAGCAGACAAAAAGCCTTTCTTTATTTACTAAAAAGCTCAACATTTCTGTTGAGCTTTTTTCATCACTTTAGCTAAATTACATAAACTAGCCGCCTACCGCGATAGTCTTCATATCTGTCATATAGCCACGTAATTCTTCACCAATGTACTCTACTGGGTGATTACGAATGGTATCATTCACTTCGATTAACTTCGCATTATCCACAAAGTTAGAAGTTTCACCTAAACCACGACCAATCACATCAGTATTCACATTAGGCATGAATTTTTCACGCAGAAGAGGTGTTGCAACGTTAGCAAATAGGTAGTTTCCGTATTCTGCAGTATCAGAAATAACAACGTTCATTTCATACAAACGCTTACGAGCGACAGTATTCGCAATAAGTGGTAGCTCATGCAAAGACTCATAGTATGCTGATTCGTCGATGATACCTGATGCGGTCATTGCTTCGAACGCAAGTTCAACACCTGCACGCACCATCGCAACCATCAAGATACCGTTATCAAAATATTCCTGCTCTGATATTTCAACATCTGACTCAGGATAATTTTCAAAAGCCGTTTGGCCCGTTTCTTCACGCCAACCTAATAAATTTACATCATCATTTGCCCAGTCAGCCATCATTGTGCTAGAGAAGTGACCAGAGATGATGTCATCCATGTGCTTGTTGTAAAGCGGACGCATTAGATCTTTAAGCTCTTCAGAAAGCTCAAACGCTTTAACTTTAGCTGGGTTAGATAAACGATCCATCATGTGAGTTACGCCACCAAACTTAAGTGCTTCAGTGATCGTTTCCCAACCGTATTGTAGAAGTTTGCCTGCGTAGCCAGGTTCGATACCGTCAGCAATCATCTTCTCGTAAGATACGATAGAACCCGCTTGTAGCATGCCACAAAGGATAGTTTGCTCACCCATAAGGTCAGATTTAACTTCCGCTACGAAAGAAGACTCTAGGCAACCTGCACGGTGACCACCAGTACCTGCAGCCCAAGCTTTAGCGATATCCCAGCCTTCACCTTTAGGGTCATTCTCTGGGTGAACAGCAATCAGTGTTGGTACACCGAAACCACGCTTGTACTCTTCGCGAACTTCAGAACCAGGACACTTAGGAGCAACCATTACAACCGTAAGGTCAGAACGTAACTGCATGCCTTCTTCAACAACGTTAAAGCCGTGAGAGTAACCAAGTGCAGCACCTTCTTTCATTAGAGGCATTACAGTTTCAACAACATTTGTATGTTGCTTGTCTGGAGTAAGGTTGATTACTAGGTCTGCTTGAGGGATTAGCGTTTCGTAGCTACCTACAACAAAGCCATTTTCATCAGCATTTTTGAATGATTGACGCTTTTCATCAATTGCTGCTTGGCGTAGAGCGTAAGATACGTCTAGACCAGAATCACGCATGTTTAGACCTTGGTTTAGGCCTTGAGCACCACAACCAACAATTACGATTTTCTTACCTTCAAGAAATTCAGCTTCTGTCGCGAATTCTTCACGATCCATAAAGCGGCAACGACCTAGTTGGTCTAGTTGTTCACGAAGGTTTAATGTATTGAAATAGTTAGCCATTCTAGGGCACTCCTTTAAAAATAAGTCCGTAAGGTCGATATCTCTCTATCGAATGACTTCATACTAAAACAGACACTCCGTTGCTGAAAGTGATATATTCACAATTAGTTATTGCAATAAATGCAACATGGAAGATTTAAGTAAATGAATATAAAAAGCCTTCAACTCTTTATTCACTTATGCGATAGCAAGAATTTTAGTAAAACGGCAGCAGCAATGCATGTAAGTCCGTCCGCCCTCAGTCGCCAGATCCAAAAACTAGAAGACGATACTGGTCAGGCTCTATTTGTAAGAGATAACCGAAGTGTAGAAATCACGCCTGCGGGTAAAAAGCTACTTCCTATCGCACTTAATATCGTTGGTGAGTGGCAGCAATATAGTGCGCAGTTAGCAGGTAATGAACATGAGCTTAAAGGCGAAATACGATTGTTTTGTTCGGTCACGGCCAGCTATAGCCACCTACCTGAATTACTGTCTGAATTTAGAGTACGACACCCTCATATTGAATTTAAATTAACCACAGGCGACCCTGCTCAGGCTATAGATCGTATTATTAACGATATGGCTGATATCGCTATTTCGGCAAAACCCGATCAGCTGCCATCAAAAGTAGAGTTTGAGAAAATAAGCGAAATTCCACTCTCAGTCATCGCCCCTTCCGGTATAAATAGTTTTACTCACTTACTCCAAGAAGAATCGATTAATTGGTCTCAGATACCTTTTATTGTTCCAGAAGCAGGTACTGCTAGAGAAAGAGCAAACTCTTGGTTTAAAAAAATGAAAATCAAGCCGAATATCTACGCCCAAGTATCTGGACATGAAGCAATAGTAAGTATGGTTGCTCTTGGATGTGGTGTTGGTATAGCCCCAGACGTTGTGATTGACAGTAGCCCGGTAAAAGAACGAGTAGAAAGGTTAAAAGTAGCGTCAATCAGACCTTTTGAATTGGGCATCTGTTGCAAACGCTCTCAACTAGAGAACCCATTAATCAAAGTTTTATGGGAAGTAGCAGAAGAAAAACATTAATTCAAAATAGTACAGACGTAAAAAAGCCCTAATCTTTCGATTAGGGCTTTTTAAATCAGTGGCGGAGTGGACGGGACTCGAACCCGCGACCCCCGGCGTGACAGGCCGGTATTCTAACCAACTGAACTACCACTCCGCAGTGTCTATTCAGCTTACGCTATTTCTTTTTACTGTTTTATAAACAATAAAATAATTTAAAGCCTGGCGATGTCCTACTCTCACATGGGGAAGCCCCACACTACCATCGGCGCTACTGCGTTTCACTTCTGAGTTCGGCATGGAATCAGGTGGGTCCGCAACGCTATGGTCGCCAAGCAAATTCTTAATACATCGATAAATGACGCATTTTAATACTGGTGCTGATACCCAGACTCGAACTGGGGACCTCACCCTTACCAAGGGTGCGCTCTACCGGGCTGAGCTATATCAGCAAAAAACAAAAACTCGTTTATAACGAGTTTTTGTTTAAATTTAAAGCCTGGCGATG
>NZ_SYUT01000111.1:0-233 GCF_005146325.1 Vibrio genomosp. F6
ACACCCTGCCTATCAACGTCGTAGTCTACGACAACCCTTTAGGACGCTTATAGCGCCAGGGAAAACTCATCTCAAGGCTCGCTTCCCGCTTAGATGCTTTCAGCGGTTATCGATTCCGAACTTAGCTACCGGGCAATGCCATTGGCATGACAACCCGAACACCAGAGGTTCGTCCACTCCGGTCCTCTCGTACTAGGAGCAGCCCCTTTCAATTTTCCAACGCCCACGGCAGA
>NZ_SYUT01000112.1:0-163 GCF_005146325.1 Vibrio genomosp. F6
GTCACCATCACCATTAACGGCGCCGAAGATCCGTCCGACATCACCGTGGGTGAAGGCGACAGCGATGAAGGCAGCGTCACCGAAGACGTGAACGTCACGCTGGCGGAGACCTTGGTCAGCGAAGGCAGTTTGACCATCACTGACGTGGACGCCAATGACAATC
>NZ_SYUT01000112.1:965-1481 GCF_005146325.1 Vibrio genomosp. F6
CGAACGGGGTGTTCACACCAACAGGCTCCACCAATGCGGCGGCACTCGGCAGCTTAGTCATTGACGCCGATGGCGACTGGACCTACACCGTCGACAACAACGCGGTGCAATATCTGGACGAGGGCGAAACCGTCACCGAAATCTACACCGTCAGTGCCACCGATGGGACCGAGCATGTGGTCACCATCACCATTAATGGCGCAGAAGATCCGTCCGACATCACCGTGGGCGAAGGCGACAGCGATGAAGGCAGCGTCACCGAAGACGTGGACGTGACATTAGCGGAGACTTTGGTCAGCGAAGGCAGCTTGACCATCAGCGATGTGGACGCCAATGACAATCCGGAGTTCAACCCGAACGGGGTGTTCACACCGACAGGCTCGACCAATGCGGCGGCGCTCGGCAGCTTAGTGATTGACGCCGATGGCGACTGGACCTACACGGTCGACAACAACGCGGTGCAATATCTGGACGAAGGTGAAAGCGTCACCGAAATTTACACCGTCAGTGCCACCG
>NZ_SYUT01000113.1:0-1447 GCF_005146325.1 Vibrio genomosp. F6
CAAAGCTAGCGTCCAAATAGTTGGAAAGATCTTCTTTTGCTGATTCGAGTTCTATTGATGCACATTGGTTGATTTGGAGTGTATTTAAAGCATTATCGCAATCTATCGGGGCATTTTCACCTGCAATAGAAGTGATAGAAACCATGCAAGATAAAGCTAAAATTAGTCGACTTTTCATCATTTTCCTCTAAAGCACATAACGCCGCATTAAGTGGTGAACAACGCTACCACCCAACCTTAAACCTTGCCACATTTAGCACTGAAGCTGACCTAGCCTGAAATCGCCAAGCGTTGAGAATCCGTCTTAAATGCTTTGTTATACGATTTAGCCAGCCTTTTCTGATAACCTAATTTCAAGCACCTGATTTAGTTTTTCCACATCGCATAATGTCACGATGTCACTAAGATTTCCCACATCTAGGACTAAGGGAGTCTTGTCAGAAACTCCAGTATCAAAGGCAAACCGATACTCTTTCTGGTGGCTAAACTCACTTCTTTTCTTGAAGATAGCCTCTAATTCTAAAAACGATCCGCTAAATTCATTCGGATCATAGTAATCCACTAACCCATCGCTCATTCCATAATTGTTTACGACAGCTGCATTGTGCACTCTTTCAACAAACTTGGTGAAGTTAGTTACCACGACTGCATACTTTCCTAGCTTCAAACAGTCGTCCGGAATTTCTAATTGTTTACGAAATTCAACAAGATTGTCGTGACTTACATAATTGAAAGATCCGCTATGCGCGGCATACATGCAAAATACGTTCAAGTAATCATGCCAATTCATCTGAACTGAAACGGGTCCAGCTAAACCGGTGATAGGTTTACCATTTATTACCAAGTTTGCTTGTTCTGGTTGAATCCACGAAACAACAGCTTCATGTTTGTCCCCTCGATTGGCTTCTTCTTGCTCTTCCAAGCGCCTAAAATATGCAAGCCGATTCGCAAACAACTTCCCATCAACAAAATCTTGAGCATATTTTTTGTTGTCAAAGATTTTTACTAGGAAAAATATAGTTTTACTCACACCACCTCCAAATCGTATAACGCCGCGTTAAGTGGTGAGCAACGCTACCACCTAACCTAAAATATTGTGCCGTAAACACTAAAGCTGAATCAAACCGAAAATGCCAAGCGTTGGGAATCCGTCTTAAACGCTTTGTTATGTGCGTGGTAGATTAACCTACTGTTTTGGTTCAGGTAACACTGGAGGAGTACTGTCCATGTAGGTTAAAAAAGTCTCCCAAACTTCATGAGTTCTTTGCTTGGTTAGCTTGGTTTTACATGAAATTGCCATAACACCTCGAATTGTGCCATCACGCCATTGCGTATATACAGAATCACAATGAGATGACATATATGCCTGCCAGTCAACTTGAGCGACTTTGATTGCTTTAACTAATTCTGGGTCATACGAATTATGTTCAAAGCTAGCGTCCAAATA
>NZ_SYUT01000114.1:0-1032 GCF_005146325.1 Vibrio genomosp. F6
GCGTTAGGAGTCACTCTTAAATTGCTTGTTATAGCGCTAGAAAGCAGGAAATCTAACACACACCTTACAGCCATTCTCGATTAAAATATTGACTTCAAAATAGTTGATAACCATTCATTTTCTGGATTTAAGCATATATACAATGACGTTAAACTAATGACCGTTGGAAATATTAATTCAAACACCCACATTTCAACAACTTTAATATTTCTCGAGTTAATCAAGCTTCTTTGATTAATTTCAGTCACTGCTTTATAATTCGATGATGGAAAAGATTGATTAAAATTAATCAATTTCTCTTCAAATTCAGTCAAATTAGATAGTGTTAAATCAAACATTTCATTGGTTTTTTCAATACGAATTCTAATCGCTCTTATCTTTTCCATTAGCATACTAGTATCAAGGTCATTAAAACGCATAAATGTCGAACAAACACCTTGAATTTCACCATTGTCAATCTTTTCACTTTTTAACAACTCTACTAGCTTATAATAATCTTTTGATGTTTTCCTGCTAACTTCACTAATATCAGAAATAATTCCATGCATGTCTTCTTGTTGTGGAAGCAACTTTTCTAAAATGGAGATAACAGAATTCAATTCATTTTTTAGTTTTATTTTTTCATTAGCTATAGCATTGAAATCACTTAACTCTTTTTGTAAACCAATTAAATTTTCATCTTCTTTGAACTCGTCCACCTTCCAACTTTTATTAAATATTGCAAAAGAAATTTTCCACGAAACAAACAACCTACATAAAAGGTAACACTGAAAAGCAGCTAATATTTTTAAAATATGTATGTAATTAATTTCAATCGAATTACCTGAAGAAGATGCTGAAGAGAAGAAAGCACTTGGAGCTGAGATGTTTAATTTATAAAAATATGCAAATATTGACATTGACGCAAATATAAAAATAGATTTTCTTATTTTACTTGGTTCAGAATCATCTAAAAATGTGGTTAACACTAAAATTTATTCCTTATAAAATTACGCATTTATTAAATTTGCGCTATAACGCCCTGTTAAGGGG
>NZ_SYUT01000115.1:0-3618 GCF_005146325.1 Vibrio genomosp. F6
AACCTAACGCCCAATTAAGGTGTGAGCCACGCTACCACGATACTAAAATTGAGCGCCGTAAACACTGAACTTGACCCAAACCAAAAATGCCAAGCGTGGGGAATCACTCTTAAATTGTTTGTTATGCGTGTTGTACCTACAGCTCAAGATACTCACAACTTAGGTCTTCTAATGGCAAAAACTTTTGCATAATTGCATGCCCTTCCTCGAAAGAGAAACTGCCATCTAAGCGGAATAGCTTGTCTTGCTTAACCCCACGGCTAACTATATGTCGATACATAAGAGCTTCGATTTCATCTTTAGAGTAGTAAATCGTGGCGCCATCCAAGTGGGTAAACACCCCACTTTCTAGATCAATTTCGCCATGAACGTAAAACAAGTCAGAGTCGAGGTTAAATAATTCCCAACACTCAAATTTTACACAATGCTCGATTTTTTCAATATGAGCAACTAACGTTCCGACGACACCAACTTTTGATAACTCTGTCCAATCAGCTCTCTGATAACTCGACTGAACTCTGGTATCACCTAGCGACTGAATTTTTTTGAATGCTTCAATGAAAGGAACACCAAAAATAGGAGCCCTCTTCATTCTAATGTCACGCTCTAAGCATCTAATTTTAGAAATAGCCGTTAAGCGATCACTTGAAATAAGCCCGTCGAATACTGAGGTTGCATTCGGATCTACGTATACTTCTTGTTGACCACAAAACAGCTTACCTCCTGAACAGGAAATCTCAGTTAAGGGCACTAGCCCTTCTTTGTCTACTTTAGACTGAAGCATACTTACCTCTTACTGTGTGTAAACGCATAACGCCCTGTTAAGGGGTGAGCAACGCAATACCGATGCCGCCGCATACCACCTTAAACACTAAAACCAACGCATAGTGAAAATGCCACGCGTTGCGAATCCCTCTTGAACAGTTTGTTAGGCATTTAGTTGCCCTTTGGTGAAATTATGACCTGAACATCAATACCATTGCTTGATTTGGAAAGATCATTTTCAATCCCTTCTGGATTTTTAATCAATAGTTCAGGGTCATAAACAAAACATATAAGCTTCTTACATTTAGGATGAGTACTATACCGTCCAGTATCAATGATAAGTTGTTCT
This sequence comes from Vibrio genomosp. F6, assembly GCF_005146325.1. NCBI lineage: Bacteria > Pseudomonadati > Pseudomonadota > Gammaproteobacteria > Vibrionales > Vibrionaceae > Vibrio > Vibrio genomosp. F6. The sequence continues at coordinate 1,115 of NZ_SYUT01000115.1, forward strand.
CCAATACCCTTATCTTTAAGTCCTGCCCTAGTTTTTTTTACTTCAATTGCTAACTCTTCATCAGAAAGAAGAAAATCAATTCTGGAAGCTGCCCCCGCATAACTAGGGGTATACTCTTCTGCTCGTACATCATTGAAATGCAGTTTAAAAATCGAGTGGAGCAAGTCCTGAACGTCATACTCGTCAGAAACAGAGATTGTGCTTCTGTTATCATACCTCTTACCCAATTGGTTGCAAAATTTGTGGAAATTACGACATATCGTCTCAACAGCACTTTCCAAGGATGGAACGCTATTAGGATTTAGGTAACTATTAACCTCTTCCATTGCCAAAATATGCTCCAAGACATCTAGTACTTCCAATCTAATGCCGTTTACAACGTTTAGAGGTAGAGGTAGCAGTGATTCCACTGGTTCGCTCGGATTGTGAAATTGAGATTTTTGCTGTTCTTCAATTAGGTCATTTTGGATGTTTTCAAAGATTTTACCTTTAGCGATTAGGTGATTTTTAAAGTTAACCCAACTGTCAATCAATGCCTCAGGAGAGGTAAACTTTCCAGGAATAGATAGATCTGCGTAAAAGTCTTCTAAGTTGCCATAAATATCATACATCGTTTGATTTACTTCATCAGAACCATCAAAGTATTGAAAGCCTGACCCTCCACCAACTTTAAATCCCTTCATAGACTCGAAATAATCCTGAAGGTGAGTATCTCTAAACGATTTAAAGTACTGTCTTGAATGCTGTAAATATTCCAACTTAACACCTCGAATTTGAATAAAATGCCTAACGCCGCGTTAAGTGGTGAGCAACGCTACCACTGCATTCAAGACATTACGCCCTAAACACTGATGCATATCTTTGAACTGAAGCCGCCAAGCGTTGGGAATCCGTCTTAAACGCTTTGTTATACGCGTGGTTAAGTCCTGAGTGAGATACTCATTACGCTATGATTTGGCTCACTTTCAATATCAACCACCGACCAACCTAGAGACTGGTACAACGGGGCGACATTTGTATAAGCATACAGATGACTTTGAAGCATTTCTGATACTTGCTCAACACCTCGGTTAATCAACTCACTAGCAATGCCCTGACCGCGCAACTCTGGCGAAACAAAGACAGCATTAAACCAAATGACATCTGAACTTCCATGTGGCTCTTTAAAACGAGAATAAGCCAATCCACCGATAACTTCGTTGTTTCTCAAAGCAACCAAGACTGGAGGAAGATTAGCTTCAGGTTTATAGGTATCAACGAAGAAAAAGTCAGACCATTCACTTTGAAATAACCTTTCTAGATCAGCCCAATACGGACTATTCTCATCACAAACTCTGAATACTAACTTGTTCATATTCGATTATTTCCTAAAAGCGTATAACGCCGCATTAAGGTGTGAGCGGCGCTTGGCTATACTTGAGCGAAGCGAAACTGCCAAGCGTTGCGAATCACTCTTAAATGCTTTGTTAGCTTTTTCCATTTACTCGGTATTCTTTGCCTTCAAGTCTTATGACAGTTTCTATACCTGCATTCATCAGCTCGAAGCCTAGATTGAATGGTACTTGTTTATTTTCTGGTATAAATGCTGCGTAAACATCAATACCACCATACAACCTGATATGCACCATAAACAATCCATGCTCATCTGGTTCGACAAATTGATAGTAAAAGACGTCAGGATTTTTTCCGTGCATTTCTACGCCTCTTAAGTCGATTTCTGCACGATCCTTAATAAATTGAACAAAGTTATTGTTTGCAGTATCGGTGCTATGCAGATAGCCCAACATTACTTTTACTTGCCCCTCAAAGCGTTTTTGAAAGTGATGAAAGTAGAGCCCATAAGCTATATGGGTAAAGCACTCTCGCAAACGAGTATGATCAGGTGTACCCCAAATAACTTCGAGAAAATTATTGTCACGCTCAAGCACATAGTGCTTTCTCTTTTTGAAAGCTGCATCTAGCAGGCGATTTGATGAACGCTTAATAGCTCGATTAACTTTAGTAAACTTGTGTTGGTAGCCTATTGAGTTGTTACCAAATATCCCAGCCAATGAAACCATCAAAAACTCATCGTCTTTACTCTTTGCGCTATTATGGATATCACAACTTGGGACAGTAATGAGATGCTGCCTAAGATTTATGCCTTTGATGTCTTTTGATTCGGGGAATAAACACTTAGGAGGGACATGCTCACTAGATACTGCAAGCGAGTCACACATATAACAAGTTTTCATTTTTACCTCATAACTCGAAGAACAAGCTAACGCCGCGTTAAGTGGCGAGCAACGCTACCACTGCACTCAAGACATTATGCCATAAACACTGATGCATATCTTTGAACTAAAGCCGCCAAGCGTTGGGAGTCCGTCTTAAACGCTTTGTTATATTGCCCGCACGACAGAGCCAAGTTTAGCGCCAAGGTGCTGAATTGGTTACAAATCTACTGGCTTTGAACTCAGAAGTAAAACGGATAGTTCGAAACTCAATCATAGACAACAAAACGC
>NZ_SYUT01000116.1:0-974 GCF_005146325.1 Vibrio genomosp. F6
CGCCATAGTCTCTTGTTAGCTGTATTTTCATTCTTAGTCTATGATTTATTTAATACTAGAGAGTGAGCATAAGCAATTGAAAATTCTTATTATTGGTGGGAATGGTGGCATTGGACAGGCAATTACTAGATATGTCAGAGACACATTCCCTACAGCCAAAATATTTGCGACCTACCGTTCAACGTTACCCGAAGATGAAGGAGTCGATATAACGTGGTTGAAAGTTAATGCATCATTAGATGCCGATGTAAAACACCTTGCAGAACAAATCTCGAATCTAGACATGTTGATTAACACCGCAGGTTTTCTACATGACGCAGCCAATAAGCCTGAAAAATCCATCAACGATTTCACACCTGAATTTTTTAATCAGAACTTGAGTTCAAACACCCTACCTACACTATTACTAGCTAAGTATTTTTCAAACCACCTAAAAGCCAAACACCAGACATACTTTATTTCACTATCAGCTAGAATCGGAAGTATTAAAGATAACCAAATTGGAGGGTGGGTTAGCTACCGTTGCTCTAAAGCAGCATTAAATATGGCAGTAAAAACGGTTAGTATAGAATGGCAATTTAAATTACCTAACTGCTGTGTTGTTGCGTTTCACCCCGGAACCACTGATACAAATCTATCCCAGCCTTTTCAAAAGAACGTACCACCGAACAAGCTCTTTACAACTGAATATGTGAGCCAACAACTGTTCAAGATAATTAGTAAAATTCAGCCTTCAGACACTGGAAAATTCTATAGTTTTACTGGCGAAGAACTACCTTGGTGACGATATACAGCTAACGCCGCGTTAAGTGGTGAGCAATGCTACCACTGCACTCAAGACATTATGCCATAAACACTGATGCATATCTTTGAACTGAAGCCGCCAAGCGTTGCGAATCCGTCTTAAACGCTTTGTTATATTGCCCGCACGACAGAGCCAAGTTTAGCGCCAAGGTGCTGAATTGGTTACAAAT
>NZ_SYUT01000117.1:0-1610 GCF_005146325.1 Vibrio genomosp. F6
GCATTTAAGACGGATTCCCAACGGTCGGCATTTTTGGTTCGCTTCAACTTTGGTGTTTACGGCACAATACTTTAGGTTCAGTGGTCTGCGTTGCTCACCACTTAATGCGGCGTTATAACTCACTGAAGTTTGGAGAAATTAATTGGAATTAGATATACTAGAAAAGCAATTAGAAACTGCTAAAGAGGGCTTCGATTCATACGAGTCGGCATATAGTGATTTAGAAGATTTTTACAACAACAGAGATCGCATCGAAAAGACACTAGCTCTAGATATTTCCGATGAGAATAGACAATTTTTGGCTTGCACGTTGCAGGTTATGACGCAAGTTGAAGAACGTTTAACGTCTATTTACCAAGAGATTGAAAATAATCAAAACGATTTAACGGAGCAATACGCTAAAGCTAAATACTCATTAGTGTTAGGCGACTTTGTTGACTATGTTGACTTTAATGGCAAGCAATGTGCCTTACGAGTGGAGCAAATTTACTATACAGGTGATAAATCTCTCAATATTGGTGGTACTAAACTCGTTAAATCAGGGAAAGTTGGGAAAATGCATGGCTTTTTCTCTACTAGAACAAGTCATTGGAAAAAACGAACAGAGTTATAATCGGGTAGCTGGAGGTCTTTACCCTCCAGCCCCCACACCACCCTGCATGCGGATCCGCACAGGGCGGTTCACTCAGAACACCTAATCTACATTTCCTGATTTGAGTATTGAACAGCAATCCATCCATCTCTTAGTGAAAACAATCCTACTTTCTTAAGGTAATCATTACTCAGCGCTTGCTGTATCCCGGGGGTTTTCGAACTTCGCCACGGCCCTTTGCTTGTGATACCACAACCAACGGCTGTTTGGATCAAGACTCCACGTTTAAGTAGGTTTTGCACCTTTGTCCGTGGTTTACGCCACTGACGCCAGTAGCACATACGTACTCGCCGACGGATCCATTGGTCTAAATCGATACACGCTTGATAAGCGTTAGCGATGCCAAAGTAGTTAATCCAACCTCGCATGTATTGCCGCACTTTAAACAATTGATAACTCATGCTCACTCCCCAGTTTCGGTTCGTCAGCCGTCTCATCTTTTGTTTGAAAGTGTGTAATGTTTTAGCATGCCACTGGATCTTTCCTCGATTGAATGTGAACCCGAGGAACTTGCTTTGACCTACCTTAACCACTTGGCTCTTCTGTTCATTAACAACCAGTTTTAGCGTAGTAGCAAGGTAATGAGTAATGCTTTTCAGTACCCGTTCTCCCGCTCGCTGAGACCTCACTAAAATGATGAAGTCGTCCGCGTAACGGGCGAATTTATGCCCTCGACTTTCCAGTTCTTTATCCAGACTATCCAACATGATGTTTGATAGTAATGGTGAGAGTGGGCCACCTTGAGGAACACCTTCCGAGCTTGCTTCAAATTGGTCGTTGACCATTACTCCTGCACGAAGGTATTTGCCAATAAGCGTCAGTAGACGCTTATCCTGTACCTTTTTCCTCAGTTGAGTCATCAAGAGATCATGATTAACTCGGTCAAAGAATTTAGACAGGTCAACATCGACAGCAAATGTGCGTTTCTGTTTGATGGTATCCCTATCTGGCAGGGTAG
>NZ_SYUT01000118.1:0-267 GCF_005146325.1 Vibrio genomosp. F6
ACATCGCCAGGCTCCTATTTATTTTCACTTTTTTAAAAAGTGAAGACAAAAAGTTCGACTTATCTCGCTGAGATGAGTCAACATAGTTTTTTAAGTGATTACTTAGAATATTATGTTGACTTTCAAAGTAGAAAGCGTATTATACGCCTCCTGCTTAGGTGCTAAGGCACTGAAAGCAAAGCTCTTTAACAATTTAGACCTATCAATCTGTGTGGGCACTCGTTGATGATAATCACTAGTTTCGCTTTGTCGAAACAAAAGATATCA
>NZ_SYUT01000119.1:0-477 GCF_005146325.1 Vibrio genomosp. F6
TTTGTGGGGTACACCAGTGACAGGAGGTTCATTTGATTATTGAAGACAATTTTAAAGTTAGTAGTACAACCTTTACGTTTAAAAAAGACGAGTATCCTTTGTCAAAAATTAAGGGTGTAAGAGTTAAAGCTAACACCTTTCAAGATCATGCATTGAGAATTGGCTGTATTGGTTTGGTCGTTGCAAGCGTGGTATGGATGATATGTCCAGAGTCTTTTGGGTTAATTACCGCTCCGTTAGCACTAACAGTTGGCATGTTTTCTGCTCTATTCTCGGTCAGAAGGTACGAGTTACAAGTAGAATTTCAGCATATTGATGAAACGGGTTTACAATGGGTGTCGGTAGCTAAGTCGAATAGTCATGTGGTTAAAAAAATTTTTGAAAAACAGGCAAGTAGACTACTTTAGCTTGTCACATAACAAACAATTTAAGAGTGACTCCTAACGCTTGCCGATTTTACTCCGATTTGAATTTTGT
>NZ_SYUT01000119.1:1232-2451 GCF_005146325.1 Vibrio genomosp. F6
AATGGTTTAGTTTGGGTGTTATAGCGTTGTCGCACCTTAATTGGGCGTTATGTGTATAGGTAGGTTATGAGTAAAAAATCAATAGAGCAGTATCTAGAAGTAATTAGTGAACTTGATAAAAAGCTGATAACAACTGTAGGTAAGGTAACTCGAGCCAACAATGGGACTATGTATCAAATGGATCTATTTAGCTCGGCAGTAGTTAACCGATCCTTAGAGTTATCAAAAGGCTTTGAAAGTATGATTAAAGCTGAGCTGTTTTTATGCGCAGCTCCATTGCTTAGATTACAACTGGATAACTTACTAAGATACTCGGCGCTATGGCTAGTAGAAAATCCTGATGCAGTTTGTCTAGATGTACTTGGCGGTAAACCAATTAGAAAGATAAAGGACAAAAGTGGTAAAAAGATGACAGACGCTCATCTTGTTTCTGTTCTGTCTAAAGAAATTGAGTGGATCTCCTCGGTTTATGAGAAAACTTGTGGTTATGTACACTTTAGCGAGAGTCACTTCCACAAAACCTTATTGTCTGCAAAAGGTGGAAAAATAGAAGTCGGCATCGGTGATAAAGCCAAACCCGTCCCTGATTCAGCATTAGAGGAAGCATGTGCAGCATATCAGGCTATAACAATGGAATTACTACGGTATTTGGATGGGTGGTTGCATACTAAACAGTCATACGAAAAATACACATAACAAACTGTTCAAGAGGGATTCGCAACGCGTGGCATTTTCACTATGCGTTGGTTTTAGTGATTAAGGTGGTTTGCAGCGGCTTTGGTATTGCATTGCTCACCCCTTAACAGAGCGTTAGGTGGGAAGGTGCTCCCAGTTCTAAAATGGTGATACTATGTTTTCAATAGAGATTGGATAGACAGGGTTTGTTTATGATCAGTTGTAGCAATTACGATTACATCGAGATAGCTTGCATGTATAAGTATCCCGTTGAAATTACGTTAGAATCAGGTCATCACGTTGTCGGAAAAGCTATTGATACAGCAAGAAATCAGCAAAGTGAAGAGTGTATAAAAGTCAAAAATGAATATGGCGATTTATTGGTTGTCTTAGATTCAATCTCAAGGTTAAAAGTGACTATTGATAATCCGCACTTTGATGAAGTTTTATTCGACTAAGCCACAGCACCTAACAAAGCGTTTAAGACAGATTCCCAACGCTCGGAATTCTCAGTTCAAGTCGAGTTTTAGTGTTTACGGTGCAA
>NZ_SYUT01000119.1:3205-4713 GCF_005146325.1 Vibrio genomosp. F6
AATGGTTTAGGTTAGGTGGCAGGCGTTGCTCACTACTTAACGCGGCGTTAGGTTTACGGTTAAATATGGAGGTCGCTACATATGATATTGAAAATTGAACAGTTATGTTCCTTTCTGCTGATGCTTTTGTCCTGTAGTTCTTTTGCTGCGGATGAGCAGACTAAAGTGCCAGGAACATCGGTGAGTATGATAAAACCTGCAGGATTCACACTGTCAGAAACGTTTTCTGGTTACTTTAATAGCCAAAACCAGTCGAGTATTCTAATTGCAGAGGTTCCAGAAAATGCGTATGAAAAGTTATCTATCCTCTTTAATAATATTGAGTTGGCACGAGTTGGCTTAGCGAAAAGGGGGGTTGAGGTTCTTGAGATTAAAACGCTCGATTCTGCTGATATTAATGATCCAATCATCATTGGTAGACAGTTAATTTCAGGTATTTATGTTAGTAAGTATATGGCGCTGTTTAGAGGACAAAAAACGGTCATGGTTACTTACAATATATTGGGCGAAAACTCATTGAGCGAATCGACCGTTTTCGAATCAATCAAAACGATTAAGCTCGGTGAAGTTGCGTCATTGGAAGACAAGCTAGAAGTTCTATCTTTCAAATTTGATTATAGTCTACCTTTCAAATTATCGAACGTAATTGCTGGATCTGCAGTTATTCTCACTACATTCGATGGTACAGATAAATCTGGAACGTTGCCTTTAGTAGCAATAGGTAGTTCACTTTCTAGTGTTGGGGCAATCGATTTAAAATCGACTTCTCATACTTTGGCAAGCTCAATACCTGGTTTTGAGGACTTTAAGATTCAATCCGAAGGTGAGGCGAATTTTGCTAATACATCTGGGTATAGAATGGAAATTAGAAAAGCTGATATGACAGCTATACAATTTGTGGCTTTCTTAGATGATGGCACATATTTAAGGTTAGTATCTACTGGTAGCTCGGATCGTATGATGCTACAAAAAGAAAAAATCGCTGAAATAGCGGCATCTGTAAAACCGAAAACCTAACAAGTTGCTTAAGACGGATTCTCAAACGCGTGCCATTTTTCGCTTCGCTCAAGTGTGGCACACGCTTGTTCACCACTTAGCAAAGCGTTATGTGTTTTTAGGACAAAAATGGAAATTTTCGAAATTCAACTAGAAAACTCAATCGGTCCAGTCAAGCTTGGTATGACAGAAACTGAAGTGAGCAATGTTATCGGAGCTCCTGATTACATCTATGGTCATCGCCATCATTTTTTAGATGGTCTCATGGTAGATTTTGATAATGAAGGAAGAGTTGAGTTCATTGAAGCTGCGGCGTCTGAGTTGTTTTCAACGACATTGTTTGGCATTGACGTACATAGGACATTAGCGACTAATGTGCTCGAACGAGTTCAGCTAGAAGGTAATTATGATCATTCTGATCCAGAGTTAGGCTATAGCTACGTGTTTAAAGAGCTTCAGTTATCTTTCTGGCGTCCATGTAGTGGTCAACTGATATTGTAGTGGTACGCTGA
>NZ_SYUT01000120.1:0-1236 GCF_005146325.1 Vibrio genomosp. F6
AATAGCTTCTTCAATATAGCTTCTTTTCTTTCTACTGAGATACGAGACACAATTACTCTTTATCGCCCAAACTGGTTAAATTTTAACAGTGACAACTACCCTGCCAGATAGGGAATCCCTGGCATGCTTTGAAGTATCATGTCTTTACTTTGATATTCTGGGCACTCTTCGATCAGTTTTATGATCTTGTTTTCTATTTTGGCGATTTGATTTTTAAAGGCTGTTAGGATTGGATTTATAGTTGATGCAAGGAACTTAGGCATTATTTTTAGTCTGTTTTTTTCCATAGTTTGCATCGTAAGTAATTGGTTTCTTCTCGAGACTAAATCACTCATAGACCTCATCTTTTCAGGTTTAAGTTGGGTGAGGTTTGGTTTGATCGCCTCGGCAAAGTGAGCGATGAGTTGCGCATCTAGTTTATCTGTTTTCGCCCGCTGACCGATGGCACCCGCGAAGCGTTTAATGTGTATTGGATTCGAAATAACGAAAGGAAGTTTAGCTTCTGAACAAGCCAGAATAAATGGCATTTCTAGCCTACCAGTTGCTTCAATCACGACTCTTTGAGGTTTGTGTTTTTGGATGGCTACGACGGCTTTTTTGATCCCATTCTTATCGTTTGGGACAGAGAAGAAAATATCTAGAGGACGGATGTAAATATCAAGTTGTGCTTTGCCAGTATCGACACCGACATTAATGCTTTGAAGTGTGTTTGTATTCATAATAAGCTATCTCTTGCTTGCGAAATGCGGGTTCGAGACCCAGTCGACTATTCGAGGTTTGTGCTTGGAGTCCTATGCGATGCTCACGTTTGTTATCGGTCTCTATAGAGGAGCCACTATTCAATCGAGCTATCACATAGAAAGCTTTAGTTGCTGCTAAAGCCTGGGTCTCACATTACCCTTATTCGCTAGTTATTATCCATACAAACAATTTAACCTGACTTACAACGCGTGGCAGTTTTACTTCTAATCAGTTTCAGTGATTATGGCGCAATGCAGAGTAATGACTTTTACAAAGCTAGCGAATGGCTAAGTGAAGATTTCGAGGGCTTTTGGCCTCAATCATCAGAACTTATTACTGGTCGTAGTGATTTTGGTGATGTGAATTCCTATTATCCAGCAAATGGTAAATGGCTATTTGAAATTAACTCAATTGTTTGCAGGGAAACCGCATGAGTATGCCGTGGAGCACAGAGGTTGACTTAAGGTTAACCATTCAGCGTAAGCTTAAGAAGAG
>NZ_SYUT01000013.1:0-57748 GCF_005146325.1 Vibrio genomosp. F6
ATATCAGTTGACCACTACAGAATGTAAGGCGAATCCCGATTTGTTATGGGATATTAAGCTATCTATGAAAGGCATGAACTCGTCAAAGTTGACCGATGAAGAACAAGATAATTATTTTGAACAATTTGGGTTTGTATCTTCAACCTATTTAGCAAAAAAGCTTTCGTGTAAGGTAGAGCGTATTAATAAGCCACTTTTAATCGAACTTAGAAAACAGCTTAATCAATTGTTATTGAAAAACAAAGTTTGCTTGCCATATAGAGATGTCAAAAATAGCAGCGATTCAGTCGGTGCAGATCTTAATTATCGTAGAGTTTTTCTTAAGTGGAAATATAGCTTATCAGATGAGGAAAAAGTAGCCCTTCCTATGGTTGGTAAAGTAATTAAACAGGAAGTATTTGTTCATTTAATAAGCACAAAATGCAATGCCAAGAGACTTCCATTATTTAAATGTGAATTTGAAAGATTTTCTAGAGAGATTATAGCACTTAAAGGAATAGACTATAAAACAAAAAAGGAGCGTGATGAAATACGTAAAGAAAATCATTTAAATAAAGAGGAAGGTAAGTTATCAACATTTATTAAGCTACGAGATAAGAAACTTTCTTCTTTTGAGTGCTTTAACTCAGGTAAGGGATGTTATGAAGATGTTAAGCATGCTTTTGCTGTAGCATCTTTAAAAGCAACATCAGACTCTGGTATATCTAATTACTATCAAGCGTATATGCACTATTGTAAGTTCCTAGGTAGTAAAGGAATCTTTTCAGATAGTTGTATTAAGGAATGCTTTGACGCATGGTCTTTGAGGAGGGTTAAGGAGTATCTAGGTGAAAGAGTAAGCGAAGGTGTTCTGTCTATCTCATATGTCAATACAGTGTTGTCATCAATTCGAATGACGCTGAATCGACTGAAAACAATTCGAAACTTCGACTTCAATTACTTACCTGCCGATGGATTTGAAGCTGTCAGAGATTCGATAAGATATAAACCTTACTCACCATATGAAAGAAAACAAATTAATAAGATGCTAGATAAAGAACTAGCAATAGCAAAAATAAAGTTGGAGCCATACAAGAAGATAGATAGAAATCGAGTAAACTTAGATGATCCAAAGATCCAAGCTAGGGTGATTTTTGAGGATGATTGTAATTGTATACCCTTCCATTGGTACGTAATCGAGCCGACTAAAGGGCAAAGAAAACTTCGTCACTTTGTTCACTCGAGGAGACTTTCTTTGGTTGAGTTGTACGATGAATGGGGGGTGTTAACTCGAAACTTGAGAAGTAATGATCTGGGTGTATATATCTTAAAAATAGCACAAGTATTGGGCATGAATTTAACCCCTATTCTTGAACTTGAGTTAAATGATTACCAAAAGCATCACCCTTTAACGAATAGGCCTTGTTTGACGTATTGGAAGGAACGTTCAACAGGGGAAAAAATGGTACATTTAGATTTGTTTAATGCCAATTTTCAATGGTTAACAACGAGTCAAAATGAATTTGTAGCAACTGTATTTGATGAGGTAACTAAGTTGACATCAGAAGCAAGGAAGTTTGCTCATGATGGCATATCAAACAGGCTTTTTATAACGTTTTACAAAAAAAACAGTGTAATATCCGATGCATCTATGTCTAAGTTTTACTCCGATTTAGTCGAAAAATATCAACTAAAAGATGATGATGGAAAACCGTTAATACTTACAGTAAGCAGATTCAGACCCTCTCTTGTGAGTGAGTTAATTGATGCAGGTGTTTCAATTCGAGAAATCCAATATCTCTTAGGTCATTCGTCTATTTACACCACGATGAAATACTTAGATACACTAGATTTCGATAGAGTTATACAAGATAAAGTAAGGAAATCTATAGAGGGAATTTATAGTAACACTATCCCATCAATTAAGAATACTTCGAGTCAGAAACGTCAGCACAAATATGATGAAAGTCAGATTATTATGAAAACCCCTCTTGGTGGATGCAAAAATATATTTGACCCTCCCGATTTTATCAAAGAATCATCTTTTTATGTTAAAGGAAAACCATGTTCTCAGTATAATAAATGTATATCTTGTGAGAATGTGATGTTGACTGAAAATCATTTACCAGAACTTTATGCGATGCAAAGAGATTATTTAGCATCATTGGAAAATAGTGAGATTATAGACACACCCTACAATATGGTTGTGTTAGAGAGTCTATCTTTACTTGATGATATTTTGAATCCTGAAACATCCGAGTTTAGTAAAGATACTTTGATGCAAGCAAAGGAAGATTCGTTATTTATTGAAACTACTATTTTGGATAATTGGGTTAATTGATAATGGATGGGAAAAATTTAGAGGATTTGAGAAAGGTTAAATTTCATTGGGAAAATGTTTTTTCTAATATACTTGTGTTGAATGGAGTTAATAATCAAGAATCGACTGACGATATTCATCCATACGTAACCAAGCTAGCTTTAATTCCTGTGTCTCACAATAGTATATTCAGTGATATGATTTGGGACTATAACGAGGAAACAAAAAATAGGGCTGCTTCAGTATCTAAATCAAAAGTAAAAATAAACTTCGGTTTATATGAAAGGATTCCATTAGGGATTATTGTTGAAATAAAGTGCATGTTTTTGTCTGTATATTCATCACCACGAGATTTTGGCTATAAGAAAAGTGAGGTAAAACCAAACACATTAATCAGTGTGTTTAAAAAAGGATTGAGTTTTTTTGATTTTTTATTTTATGAGTTAGAGATAAGAGTCGGTAGAGAGTATGTTTTAAATAAGTGTAGTAAAATATCTGAAATTACATTATTAGACTTTGAAGAAGCAGCAAAAAAGACTAAATTAAAACTCACTGCAATAAATGGCCAGGTGTCTAGTTATAAGTCATTTTTCGACTTTTTAAATTGCCTTGAAACAAAACACTCCCTTGGTATTGAATGTAGTGCTGATTTCTATGCAATAAAGAAGTCTTTCGAGAAAGAGAACGGTGTACGAAGTGATACGAAAGACGAAAAGTTACCCTACCTAGAAACAGACATGTTCAACTTAGCACTTAATAGAGCTTCGTTTAACGTTGTGAGCTTTTTAAAATCGGTTGGCGAAAAAGTAAATGATCATATTATGGAAGATCACTATCAAATTCTAGCCATCAGGTATGAAGAGTTCCCATATACAAAACAGGAATTTGAAGACTATGGTGCTTATCGTATGTATCAACAAGGATATTCACGCACGGATATCAACACTACTTTTCCTGATAACAAAGTAGCTAAAACCCAATGCAATGTAGAGCATAAATGTCGAAGAAAACATAAGAAATTAATGCCTTTAAAAGATGCTTTTATTAAAGCGTATTACTCTGCACTTTGGGTTATAGGGACCCTGATGGGAGCAAGGCCAAATGTATATTCAGATCTAAAGGTCGATGGCTGCTTAGATTTAGAAAGTATGACTATCGTATCTGAGGAGCATAAGGGGCGAGATAACCGGTGGAACTTGTTTAATGATCGCTGGGTAGCGATACCAATTATGAATGATGCAATAAAAGTGATTGAGTTGATAGGTGGTAAAATATTTAAGAATACGTATATTTTTGCAAACACTTTTACATCAAAACCTGATGAAATCAACACTCCGTTAGAAGGTCTCTCTTGGACTACAAAACAATCCTTTGAGGTAATAACTGGGTTATCTGAAAAAGATATTAATAGCAAATTAAATGGTTATGTATTCAGGCACAGTTTAGCGCACCAAATGTATAGAGCTGATGTTGGCTTACCTGTCATTTCATATCAGCTAAAACATATCGTTACGGCAACAAACGAGCTTGCACGTAAAGGTAAAGTTAGCCAATCCACGCTCGGTTATGGCGGTATAGCAAATCAAATAACAAGTGAAGAGAGCAAATTACTAGATATCAGACATATAGCTGAGTTAGAAGCAGTTAAAGCTAACTTCGATCCGAATGCAAAATATATGGGTGGAAAAGCCGACGAACACTTATCAAAAATCAAAAAATTCTTTAATGGCTGTATGGAAGATGGCTATACGGAAGAAGAAATATATGAAGCAATGGTTAAACAAGGTTTGGCGATCATTAATGTGGGCAGTGGCTATTGCTTTGGTGGGGGAGAAGATTTTGATGAAACCTTGCCATGTATCGGTGGATTAAGGTGTAATCCTGTTCGTTGTGCTAATGCCATAGTGACTAAAGCTAATGCCCCGAAATGGCGTGAAATATATCTTTCGAATCTAAAATTGATCGGTGCTGAGGGATACGAAGACAGGCAAGATCAGATAGTGGAAGTAATAGAAGAGTCAAAAAGGGTTTTAGAGTATTTAGGTGAGGCATTGATCTGATGGCTGAGTATGATCAAAAGAACCAAGAGCAATACGATAAAAATACAGATAAGATTTGGTCTGCGTTAGATGTTATTCGACAAGAAAAAAAACTGAAGGCAACCAAAGCTCAAGTATCTAAGTTAACAGGGCTTCATCGTAATACCCTGGGTGGAAAAGGTTCGAGGGATTGGGTCGGCCTAGAGCTTGAGCTAATAACAAAGCAGCGCGAAGAAGATTCAAACCGAATCAAAGCTACTAAAAAGAAACAAGAAGAGAACTTGCAAGATTTATTGGATCAGTCAAAACTAGAGATCTTGCATTGGTTTACTAAATATTCTGAATCTGAAAGGGACTTAGAGAAGTTAAGAATTCGTTCTGCACGTGATTATGACAGTCTTGAATGGCATAAAACAGAGCTTAGAAAGGAGCGAAAATTAATAAAATCCCTTGAGGAAAGGATTGTACTACTAGAGAACATACTTAAGACAAGTGAGTAAATGGGGCTGAAGCCCCATTACCATATTAAAACTAAACTGAAAAAGGATACTTGATTGGTTCGTGGTGCTGGTAATTAACAACCTCAAAGTCATCCATGGTAACCCATGTTTCTAAATCTTCTAACGATTTGATTTTTGGATTAATGATAAGTTTTGGTGAAGAAAAAGGTTCTCTCTTAACTTGCTCTTTCATTAGCTCTATTTGGTCTTCATAGATGTGAGCATTTACGATCTTATGGAACGCTTTTCCAGCCTTTAATCCTGTAATTTGGGCTGTGATTTGAAGTAGCCAAGCTACTTGAATTTGATTAAATACTAATCCAAGTGGGACGTCACAGCTGCGTTGAGTGCTATTTAAATAGAGAGTGTCGCCAAGTATTGAGAAGTGATGGCTATACATACAAGGACGTAAACAACCCATGTGAAACTCACCAGGGTTGTAAAAATTAAGGATTTCACCTCTGTCATCAATACCTTTGCTTAGGTTATCTATGATCTTCTTGTATTGATCGACAAAACCACCGTCAGGCTTTGCCCACTTACGCCCCTGAACTCCATATACCCTGCCCATATCATCTTCACCTTTACGGTGTGGGTTGTTGAGCCATGATTCATTTTGGTTAGCGTTTGCGTCCCAAGTTTTAGTACCTAATTTACGAAAATCGGCTGCGTTATCATAGCCACGTAAGTAGGCTAGCATTTCAGCTATGGCGCTTTTCCAAAAGGCTTTTCGTGTTGTAACTAGAGGAAATTCATTCGCAGCAACATCATATTCTAAATCTGCATTAATAGCGGTTAAGCAGCGCTTGCCAGTCCTTTCGTTCTCAATCCAAACGCCTTCATTGATAACTCGTTTACACAAGTCTTCATACTGACTATGTTTATTTTTCATTGATTATTCTTTTCAATTTGAATTTTGATCATTGTTCCAAATGATAAGCTGTATCAGTGCACTTGTAAAACAGGGCATTATTAGGATTTTTCGAGTAACTGTGCGGCAACCTCTAGAACCTTTAATTGGTCGCTTGGTGACAGTTGACTAAAACTCACTGCTAATTCTGCCTCTACTTTAGTCTCACAAAAAAAGTAGCTTAAAGGGACTCCGAGCTTATCTGCAATTAACTTAAGGGTCTGAATATCAGGAGAGTGTTTACCCTTCTCATATTGATTCATTCTAGGGCTAGCTGAGCTTTCATCCATACCTATGCTCACTCCCAACGATTTTTGCGAGAGTTTTGCTTTTTTACGTGCTTCTTTGAGCCGTACTGGAATTGGGTTTTCGAATGGCACTTGAGTTTCATGTCTCTGATCTCATGGTAACTAAGATTTTCTTAGTTTTACCTATTTCTGTATACTAAGCAATTCTTAGTGTTTTGGTGGTGTAAGCTATACATGAAGCGTTTTTTGAAAATCAGTGATGAAATGCACAAGCTATTGATTGAAATGGAGATGGATGGTTTTTTGGTTGTAGAACTAAGAGATGCATTTGTTTCTATTGATGACTCCTACGTTGATCGAGATGATGCTCGTCGTAAGATTTACCGACAAATCTTACGCTTTATGAAGAACAATTGGCTCATAAGTGAAGGTACAGGGCAAAAGAAACGCTACTTTCAAACCGATCTATTCAAAAGTCTTCAGGCCGATACGGTGTCAGAAAACTCTAACATTACCATTTCCGCTTCGCCTGATTACTCGGTATTAAGGCATGAGCGCAACCAATACAAAGGTGAGCTAGAAATAGTCTTTGGGGAAATTAGTGAGTATCAATCGACCTGTAGTCGCTTTCCTGAGCTGGAACCAAAGCTAACGCCACTTCTTGAGCAAGCGAGAGACAACTCTGCGCAGCTATTAGGAAGAGTGAATGCACTAACGAACGTTCTTAAAACACTTTCTGAGAACATTTCGTCATGCTAAGGCAGTGGCAAGCAGAATGCTCAGAAAAGGCATTACAGAAATACAGTTCAAATCAACAGCACTTCTTCTGCCAAGCAACTCCAGGGGCAGGAAAAACGGTATTAGCAGCAACTATTGCTTCAAGGTTATTAGAAAAGAATATGATCGACCTTGTGTTGTGTTTCGCACCGTCTTTAACGGTCTCAAGTGGAATAAAAAAAACCTTTTCGAAGACCCTCAATTGTACCTTTAATGGTAGGTTAGGTTCTATCGGACAGGCTCTTACCTATCAGTCAATTCAATTTCTAAATGATGAATTTTGGCAGACATTACATAATCACCGAGTATTCGTGGTTTTTGACGAGATACATCATTGTTCTGGTTCTGAGATTGAAAATGCGAACGTTTGGGGGCAACAAGTCCTTACTAAGATTCAAGGGCTCGCAACGTATACGCTTGCAATGTCAGGTACCCCATGGCGTTCGGATTCTTTACCAATAGTGTTGGGAGAGTATAGCGACCCTGACGGAAGGCTATTGGTTGATTATCAATACATGTTGAAGCAAGCAATCGTTGATAAGGTTTGTAGATCCCCAAAGATTGTATTAGTTGATAACGAACATCTGACAGTGACAAACGATAACAAGGTTGAGTCGTTTTCTTCAATACTGGAAATGATTAGGCAAACAAAGATTTCTTATCAAAGCGTCATCCATAATCAGGATGCAATGGAGTACTTGCTTGGATTAGGTTGCAAAAAACTTGCAGAAATCCGCTCTCAATCCCCGAGTGCTGGAGGGTTAGTTGTCGCGGCTTCAGTTCAGCATGCACAAACCATTGAAAAGATACTTTCTGAAAAGTACGCTCAATCGGTTTCAATAGTGACCTATCGGCATGAAGAACCTATGGTAGAGATTGAACGTTACAGACGAAGCAATACTCAATGGATTGTTAGCGTTGGAATGATTAGTGAAGGTACTGATATTCCACGTCTTCAAGTATGTTGTCACATGAGTTCGGTAAAAACAGAACTGTACTTTAGGCAAGTATTGGGGCGTATCCTTCGAGTTAGTGGTGCAATTAACCAACAAGCATGGCTATTCACATTTGCAGAGCAAAGCTTGATAGAGTTCGCCGAGAGGATCGAACAAGATATTCCAAAGTCGTGTATATATGCAAAGTGGGATAAGTTTGCAGAAGCTGAATTGGTCATTAAGCGTGACTATATCTGTGAAAAAAGGTTTTTAGAGCCGCGAGAAGAGATAGATTCTAAGCTGGTATGGAATAACTCGTCTTGTCAGGCAGACAATATAGCTAGGTCACTTGGATCGTTCGATGAGCTTAAGCTTGGGAGTTTTAAGCAGAGGGTAATATCGGCTTTTTTGATTTCTTGATAGATGAAACAACATTTGTTGTCTAAAGTCGTCACCTGAAAACTCAGGAGACAACCTTCATCGTAGTTTACAAGCTTTTATAAGTAGTTCTCTGAATTACGTTCTAGCAGCTGATATGTCAAACCTGAACCCAATCAAACTAGAAGCGCTCCTATCTTGAGATGAGTCACCATCTCCACTTTCACCACTGACATACCATACTGACACTTCAGGGTGTGGTATCGATGAGAGTAGAGAAAGAGCGTAGAAAATCTTGGGTCCGAAAGGTAACAATACTATTTTATACTTATTTTTGTTCGCGCTTATAACTGTATCCAAGGAGTAAATAGCTTCTGTAGGTGATTCAAGTTTGTATATAAATCTGTTTCGTAAGCCAAATTGATCTAAGAGTTGAGCATTTTCATTTACAACATCATCAAAGTACTCTTCTTCATTGGATGTGGGTACATATAGAAAAGCTTTCGAACTTTCTAAATACTCAATAGCACCAATCGCTTTATCTTTCTCATACCCAAGTCCCACAACAGACAGAACAGGCATTCCTGGTTGGCTAGACCAACCTGAAAAGAAATGTGAAACTGGTTTTACAATACTATTCGGGTGTACATGATCTGATGGTGGAGCATATCGCGCAAGGGAGTATATAACGCAGATTTCATAATGGTGTTTTAGTGCAAGCTTAGCGATCATCGAGAAAAGGTCTGCTAATGACTTGCGATCTATTAACGAGATATCAATAGCTACCTTTGTCTTTTCGTTTTTTTCTTGGTAGGTATTGAGAACATTTTCTACATCATCTGAAAGTTCAATAACTGACTTATCAATGAACATCGATTCACCTAAGAAGGATATAGAATCTCTTAGTTTACCTCTCTTAGTGATGATTAAGTCACTAGACATCATTTCATCAATAATTGAGTCATCACTAATGTTGTCGAAATTTTTAATATTATAATTTAACATTATGAGAACATATCCCTTTGTTTGTTGGATAACTCAGACTTAGTCTTAGATGATTTCTTAGGACGTTTTGAACTGAGAATTGTGCTCAAATTAATAGCCGTTCCGGTAGTTAAATTCAGCTCAAATTTTGGCGATAGTAAATATGAAAGTCTGAACCTCATACCTTCAAGGCTGTCATATGTACCAAACGTATTTTCAGAATCAACGGATACTATCGCACCATAATTCCAAGCTATCATTAAGGCTGCTTCAACATCTTTAGTTACATTTTTATCTACAGTAAAAGTAGATCTAGCAGACATCTGGAATGGCTCATCAATCAGTTTTGAATTAAAGAAAGCACCTATTTTCTCTAACAACTCAAAAATAGGCTGTTTGGTGGATAGTCCCATATTGTTTGATAATGGGAGTGTTTTGAGCATCGCTGAATATGCATTGGTAGAAGCCTCTACTTTTGACATTTGAGCTGGCTCTGACACTTTATTTACTGAGATATTGGCAAGCAAAGGGCTTAGTACCGATAGAAGCCATCGAGGGTTTCCTTCACTTATAGTTGATATAGCCTCCCAGCCCGAGTAAAACTCGGGTAACGAACGTCGGCCTTTTCTCTTTCCATATTTGTTCAAGAATGCATTTCTAAAGGCAACAATAGGTGATATTTTTCTGACTAAGTTTGATACGGCTTCATCTGATGTAAATTCTTTTTTGTAATCTATATTTCTAGAAGTTATGAAATTTTTAAAAGTATCATCTTTCTCAAATAGGTCGTCAAATTCACCCACCCAATTTCGTGAATTAGAATTGAACCTAGAACCAAACTTAGTGGGACCTAATTTTGTAAGTGGATCACTTAACCCAAATTTGGACAATACTAAGTTTGAGCAAAATTCATTGCTTTCGCCTTTTTTTACATACCATAGTTCAACAATAGAGTAGTCATTGATGGCGCTTGTTTCTGACTTTATCTCTTGATGAAAACCACATGGAACTAGAGCGATTTTAAATACAACTTTTGGAGCTGAGGAACGCATACTGGAAATAACTTTGTTGAGAAGATATTTGGGAGCGATCTCAAATTCATCAAGTAAAAGTGCCCAGCGATGTTCTGGTCTTTCTAAAGCGCGATCGATCGATGTGAGCACAGCCTCGATTGTAAGTTTTAAATCTGAATAAGCGTAAGGTACTTTTTCTTCAAATTCGATTTCATTGAATTGTTCATTTCCAATTAGTGATATTTTTCTAGAGTACTCTCCTAGAACACTTAGCTTTAAAACAAGTTCGTGCCTGATACGCGATAGTGAAATTCTTTCAGGTTTTAGTTTAAGGATCTGGCATATATCTTTGTATGCGTCATACACGTTTTTGTGGTTTTCTTGCAAAAAATCACTAGGTACCTGAAGCAGTGAAGTTTCAATACTATCGATAGTATTAATCATCACGTGTGTAAAGAACGCGCTGTAAGAAAAGGACTCAGAAGTCCTCGAATCTAAGCCAACATCTTCTAAGGATCTAATCATTTCTCCCCAAACTAAATCCCCAGGAACATAAATACCTTGGTAATTAATGTTTAGTTGATCTGATTCTTTCCACTTTGATAGGGTATTAATGCTTAGCATCCGAAGAAATGTGGTTTTACCACTGCCTCTCGGGCCAACAAGTATGGTGTGTTCATTCTTTGCTGCTTCTAAGAATAATTTAGAAGAAACAAACGATTTAGCTATATCTTCACTGTTTAGGTGTTTTGCATTGAATGCGTCAAAATTAGACTTCATGCTTTACCTCTGATTTTTCTAATTTGGAAAATTCACCATCGGCGTTAGTTGTTATATCAACGTTGTAGGCTTGAAGGTTAGTTTCTAAATGTTCTAAATCTTTTGGCAGTCGGTACTTCAATTGTGGAAAAGCTAAGAGTAGGTCTTTCCAATCCAATCCTGTTACAGGATGAACTTCTTTAGATATCTCCTCAGCTAACTCTTCAAGACAGCCTAATTCACCAAAACCTACGCCAGTAAAAACACCATCTTTTTGTCTTTTGGATAGTGCCCAGTGATTCGCTTGCCAGGAGTAAACATCAAGCGTTCCCTTTGGTATCCCTTTAGTTTTTGTTGTATCTATATCTAATATATAAAATTGATTTGTGAAATTATCTCCCAGATGGTCTTTATGGTGAGACAATGTTCCAGCTGAAAATACGACCGTATTTTTACTACCATCAGCAAAATATGATAATTTAGCGTGGTGTTTATGCCCGTGTATAACTATCCAGTTTCCATACCTATTAAGCATCTGTAGGAGTTCATTACCTCCCTTCATGAAGTCATAAGTTCCAATACTATGATCTGAGTGTAGGATGGGATGATGATGACAGACTAAAAGGCCCAACTTTTTGTTTATCGGATCGTATTTTTCTTTAAGAGAAGCTTCAAGCCATTGATGAGTCGAAGAAGAAACATACCCTCGTTCGTACGAAGTAGGGTCACTTGTGTGACTGGCACAACTATTCAACAGAACTAAGTTGAATAGTTCATTTGCTGATGAATATAAGAAGTCCGCACCAAAGTACTGAATACGATTTGCATGACCAACTTGATTTGATGGATTCTTTAAATCTACAAGAGGGTATGCAGGGGTAAGTTGTTTCAGGTTTTCTACTAGGCTTTGGTCTTTATCTAAATCCCGAATGGTGTTCTCAATTGCGACCCCACGGCTGTTAACATCATGATTACCGGTGGCTGTTGCCAATTGGCTACAACTAAGAGCCTTGGCTAATTCATTTAGTTTGGACCATGCAAATTTTAAAGCGGAGCCTTCTGCATGAGTTGTTATATCGCCAGGGCACACCAAGATATCAGCTGTAATATTCTCTTTTTGTATCTTTTCTAAAAGACTGTTCCAAAGGCCATTCTTCATAGATCCATCGGGTTCAAAGATCAACCAAGAATGGTATTTACTGTCTGTGATTTTATCACTGCTTACAAAATGAAGATCACTTACAACTGCGATCTTTAATGAGTTTTGTATAACCAACTCCAATCTTCCTGTAATGATTAAAACCCTAAAGTGTAATTTATCACAGTAATCTAAATACTTATGCCATCATTGTCGTATAAATGATTAATAGTACATCTTAGGGTTTCTAAATTTGGAAACTGAATTCTATTGAGCTTGATGAAAACACTATGCACTAGTGAATAGGTTTTCACTAAGCATTACGTATGCTTACACACTTGTTTTAATCCATTTAAATGAGTTGAAGTGACTCGTTAACTCACATTCTTTCGTTCTATCTCAGGTTGTATGAAGTACCATTCACAGTTGTGAAGATGAACTATCTAATGTGCTAGTTCCTGCATTTACGAGACCAATGCCCCGCGAACGAATACATCCGAAGAATGGTGCACTATAGGTTAGATTCAAATTTTCCCTGTCCGAAAGCAACTAAATCTTGTACATGCCATGAGTAACATCTTGTACGTTGCTTCGTCACTCCAGGAGTTTGTAGGATCCAGAGTGCTTGTCTGAAAGTTGTAAATTGCAATTGATAGTTAAAAAAGGTTGGCTACTTCATTTTTGGCCCATGTGTGTTTTACGGCTAGTAATTCATTGTGCTATAAATTATCTAATGTCTTGGTCGAATAGAGAAGCGGACTATGGATAAAAAAAAATCATTAGAAAAAGAACGGCTTGAAAGGATTACATCTAATGCAACACATGATGATGAATTTGCCACTAGTCGTAAAGATATGGCTTCATTTACTGAGGAGCCTGTTAATGCATCTAACGAAACATTTAAGGTCTTAGTGATTGATTACTATGCGACTGGTGAAGGCAGACATGTATTAATCAAAACTGGTACCGAGGGACTGGTCAAAGAAGGTATTGGTGACTGGCTCTATCAGGGAGCTGATGTATATACTGTAGAACAATGGTTAAACATTGATAAGATTCCTCACAGTCGTAGCTATCAAAACTCTAATATAGAAACCCTTAAATCCTTTGCACCAGTATTGTGGGGCGCAATGAATGAGGGGGTATCAATGTTTGTTGATATAGAGTACCACTGGAGCAGAGGTTAGAAGGTTGATATTACAAAAATATCAAGACTTCAATAATGCAAAGTCTTAACCTAAAACCTAACAAACGACCACATCAACTTACCTTTGGTTACTATCTCTACAAATATTTTACCCTCTCCCTCTCCAGAGAATTAGTGAAACCACTTCCGGTAGCATATTAATGCCCAAAGTTGCTTAGAATAAAGATTTTTTTGAATTTTTGAGGCAACCCCCTCCTAATTAAAGTAATTCAATGTGACCTTTGACAGACTAATTTAGCCTACTAAAAACTATTAATTTATGGTTTGTTGTTAATGTGTGATTATTTATGGTTGGTGGGCGTGTGATTTGTTGTAGAAGCGTGAAGGTGGGGGGGCTTTTCTGTTGTATTTAGAAGGTTGAAAGTGTGCATAGGTGAACCTGTCCTCCAATAACCTTATACAGACATATTTCGTTTACTCTCTGTGTTAAGGATGGTTACACGGGAGACAAAAACGTGTGCGTTAGTTTGCAAGTACAACAGACAAAAAATATTTAAGTTGATATAATACAACAGATTAGCGACGCATGCTTTTATTGATCTAATGATTTAAGTTGTATAGCTGTTAAGCCTCCCTAAATTGAAAAGGAGAACATCAAAGCATGGTGGTACTTTTACATGACTAACAAAGTTGATGAAGGTAATCTTGAGTGGATTGCTGTAATAATAAAATTCATCTTTTCTTGGCTAATACTAATGCCAATCGCAGTAATAGTTTCTGGAAAACTACTTAGCAAGCCCATTAATTTTGGCTCTGATAGTAAGCAGGTATTGAAGATTCCTCTAAAAATATTCCAAATTGAGGCCAATGGAGGGGAAGTCATATTAGGCTTTGCTTGCCTGATTATTATACTTTTCACTGTTGCCATGTTTGGGGGGGCTGATGTTTATGCACTAGTAAAAGAAAATTTTGGCATAGACCCAGGCCAATTTCACTCAATATGCTTCTTTAGCTCGCTAGTTAGTGTTATTTTTTCCACTCTCCTTTTTATTACTCACTATTTGTTTACCAATGTATGGACAACATCCTTCGTTGATAATCAGAGTAAATATGAAAGCACTATTGAACGCCTAGCAGAAAGAGGAAATAAGTAATGGTAAATGACAAAAAATCAACCTCTTGCAAAGCAATAGCAATAGTTAGCGGGAAAGGTGGAAGTGGAAAAACTATGGTAGCTGCAACAATGGCTACTATTTTGGACTCATTGGGTCACAAGGTTCTGTTAATTGATGCTGATTATGGCACTGCAGGCCTAACTTACTATATGGGGTTAAATACCGTAGCCAATATCAGTGTTGGGTTAACAAACCTCTCCTCCCTAGAAAAATTGACTACTGAATCTTTAAACCGATACTCACAGAGTATGAAAGGGTTTGAGAATTCAGACTTTATCGGTGTTGGTGATCACAGAAGGTATTTGAAATCATCATCAAATACTGATGTTGGGACTCTATTTGAACGATTGATTGAAAAGGGTAAAGAAAAGTATGACTTTATTCTAATTGATTGTAGAGGGGGGATTGATACGGAATCACTAATGGTATGCACTGCTGCCGATGATATTGTCATCGTTGCTGAAACAGACACAACGTCTTTTCAGGCGACTCAGTTTTTAGTAGATACACTCTATGACAATAACATGTCAGATAAGCTATCAGGCTTTATGATTAATAAAGTCTTTGATGATCCAAGTTCGATTGCGCGAGCAGGCACTGCTAGCTTTAAATCTCAATATCTGGACTCTGTGCCTTTCGATTTAGACGCAACAAAAAGTTTTCTTGTTGGTGATCTACCTGCCCGGGCTAGCATGTTTTCCTCTCAAATATGGCATGTGATTTACAAACTCTATCCAGAGGTGATTACAAAGCCAAATTTGAGATCGTTGAATTTTAAAGATTACAGAGGTTTAAGCTTAAGGGATAATGATTCACTGATCGGTGGAATGATGATTTCATTTATATCACTAGCTCTTGGGAGTGCAATCTTTTACGACCAGATGTCAATCTTTAATTTTGAAAAAGTTACTATTCAATCATCTATCGCTTTACTGGTTGTCTTGTCTGTATTCTCTGGTATTGAGCCAGCTAGAAGAGCTATTGGAAGAGTGTTTTCAACTTATAGAAAATTAGTTCTTCGGGTTTTTTCTGGTAGTTCAAGATAGGTATTAACTTAGAGGGGGAGGTGTCTTAACCTCTTTCTCCACTTTACCTTTAGCTCTGTCGACTGAAAGGATTCAGAAGTTAGGCAACACCAAGTCTCTTAGCTAGAATGCTTTATTTAGCTCTCCTAATTAAGTTTTTTGGTTAGCATCTTAGCTTTGGGCTGTTATTGTGCACAATCGCAAGTGCATAGTAGAAAAATGCCGGTCAATCTACTTTAAAACATACGAATTATGCATAAAATTTGGGGCTTAAAAATCTTAGGGCTTAATTTTAATATGGTTCAAGTTTATGCATTTCTTGCCATCATGGCGCAGATAACCGGTAAGAAAGCGGGTGTGGCATATCATAAGATTGTAAATGCACATATTTATGAAGACCAACTTGCACCAATGCGTGATATTCAGCTGAAGCGTGAACCTTTATCGGTTCCTCGATTTAAAATTAACCCGAAGATCCAATCGTTAGAAGATCTAGAAACATGGGTGACTTTAGATGACTTTGAGGTTGAAGGTTATGAGTCTCATGAAGGTATCAAATACCCATTCTCGGTGTGATGTCACTGTAAACTCATATTGCCGTAAACGAATCTAATACTAAAAAGCCCCAATACCTTTCGGTGTTGGGGCTTTTTTACTATTCATAGAGAATTAAGCTCATAGTTAACTAAGCTCATCGCTAATTAAGCTGAGAAATTAAACCGTTAATGCGAGGATTGTACCTGGCATGATGATAAACACGCTGACTAAGTAAGCGGCCACAATACCTCTATTCTTAACCGCCATGTCTGAAATAAAGTCAGCACACTTAACAGGCAGTTCACGAAGGAACGGAATACCGAAGATAAATACCGTCGCCAGAATGTTAAAGGCTAAGTGAACCAAAGCAATCTGTAGTGCGAACACGGCAAACTCACCAGATACAGCCGTTGCAGCTAATAGGGCTGTAATACACGTACCAATGTTTGCTCCAAGGGTAAATGGGTACACATCGCGAACTTTAAGCACGCCAGTACCAACCAGTGGTACCATCAAGCTTGTCGTTGTTGAAGACGATTGTACGAGTACCGTAACGATAGATCCTGAAACAATGCCATGAATCGGTCCACGACCAATCGCGTTCTTTAGAATCTCACGAGCACGACCAACCATTAGGCTCTTCATCAACTTACCCATGACGGTGATAGCAACGAAGATGGTCGCAATACCGAGAACAATAAGCGCAATACCACCAGCGACATCCCCAAAGGTTGATAGAGGCTCTTTAAGCGCGCTGACAACAGGTTTAGTGATTGGCTTTATAAAGTTTAAGCCTTTAATGCTCATATCACCGGTTGCTAGCATTGGCGAAACTAACCAGTGTGAAATCTTTTCTAGAATGCCAAACGCCATCTCTAATGGTAAGAAAATAGCGACTGCGAGTAAATTAAAGAAGTCATGGATAGTGGCACTAGCAAAAGCTCGTTTGAACTCTTGATTACATCGAACGTGGCCTAGGCTCACTAATGTATTGGTGACTGTTGTACCAATGTTTGCACCCATGATCATAGGAATGGCGGTTTCAACAGGCAAGCCACCAGCCACAAGGCCAACAATAATCGATGTGACGGTACTTGAAGATTGAATTAAAGCTGTCGCAACTAAGCCAATCATTAAACCGGCTACAGGGTGTGAAGCAAATTCAAATAGAACTTTTGCCTGTTCACCTGTTGCTAATTTGAAGCCGCTTCCAACCATAGAAACAGCAAGTAAAAGTAGGTATAGCATGAACGCCAAGTTAGCCCAGCGTAGCCAACGAGTCGTGCTTGAAATCGGCGCTGCAGCAGCAGTTGCTTGGTTAATCATAGTTATCTCCGTTTGACCATTTAAAGTAGGTTTGGTCGATTGTTGAATCTGTCCGCGATGTTAGAGGTTAAATATTTCAGTAATATGACACTTATGTGGCGAAGAAATTTTTTTGTATGAATTCTCAGGAAATATTCATTTTGCCTGTGATTTGTGGTTTTAAGGTGCTGATATTAAAGGTTTTTAAAGCGTAAATTGTTTGAGGTGTCTAGATGTCTATCGAGTAATTAATTTCAATTAAATGGCATTCCTATTACTTTTTTATTTTAAATATGAACATCATTGTTCGGGAAAAGTATGGAATTAGTTTGAACTGGTCGTAATTTCCGATAGTTTGTTGTGTGATGTAACATTTGCTATAAAGGCATACTCAAATGACTAGCACGATGGCTAACAATGTCTCATTTAAACTATAACCACCTATATTATTTCTGGATGGTGTGTAAACAAGGCTCAGTAACGAAAGCGGCGGATGCGCTGTTTTTGACGCCACAAACAGTTACCGGTCAAATTAAAGCTCTCGAAGAGCGTATGGATGGGAAACTGACTAAGCGTAATGGTCGTAGTATCGAACCGACAGAGCTTGGGCAACTGGTTTTTAAATACGCTGATCGTATGTTCGGCTTGAGCTATGAAATGCTTGATATTGTTAACTACAGTCAGCACTCCAACATATTATTTGAGGTAGGGGTGGCGGATGCGCTCTCCAAGCGAGTTGTAAGTAAAATCTTAATGACTACGGTTCCTGATGATGACAGCATTCACCTACGTTGCTTTGAGTCGACTCATGAAATGTTACTAGAACGTTTATCTCAGCATAAACTGGATATGATTTTATCTGACTGTCCGGTTGATTCAGGCAAGATCCCGGGTTTATTTAGTAAGAAGCTTGGTGAAACAAATATGAGCTTCTTCTGTACGGGTAATGTGGAAAATGTGAGTTTTCCAGCTGTTTTGGAAGAACGCAAATTGCTCATCCCTGGGAGCCGAACATCAATGGGGCGGAAAGTTCTACAGTGGTTTGATCGCCAAGGGCTTCAGCCTAATATTTTAGGTGAATTTGATGATGTTGCTTTAATGAAAGCTTTCTCACGCTACCACCAAGATGTGATTTTCTTAGCCCCAAGCTTGTATATGAACGAGATAGAAGATGAGCGTACATTGCAGTTATTAGGGCATATGGATGAGCTAAAAGAAGAATATTATGTCATTTTTGCTGAAAGGATGATCCAACATCCAGCCGTAAAAAATGTATGTGACGCCGATTTTAGTCAATTGTTTAAATGATCGCTTTTATTATCGCCAGTAAATGGATTATCATCGAATTATTATAAAAACATATAAAGTTACACTTATTTTACAGGGGTAGTACATGAACCTTGAAGAGATGGAAAAAAACTCTGCGAATGCGGTTGTTTTGCTGAAGGCCATGGCGAATGAAAGACGCTTGCAAATCTTATGTTTATTGCACAATCAAGAACTCTCTGTCGGTGAGTTGTGCTGTAATTTAGAATTGAGTCAATCTGCATTATCACAACACCTAGCGTGGTTGCGTAGAGATGGCTTGGTTGATACTCGTAAAGAAGCGCAGACGGTTTACTACAGCTTAAGTAGTAAAGAAGTGAAGGCGATGATTGAATTGCTTCATGGACTTTACTGTCAGGACTAATTTTAGATAGTCGCCATAGAGCGTGATCAATGAGAGAAGGTTGGTATGAAAATATCAGCCTTTTTTATCGTTTAAATATTTAATGATGCAGTCTGAAGGTGAGGTTTTGTTTACGGCTATAAAATTTAGATATAAAAAAACCGGCAAAAGCCGGTTTTTTTCGTTCACTAGAATCAAATTTCTATTAAAGAGCTTTGATTGCAGCAGTGAAACGAGACTTATGACGTGCAGCTTTATTCTTATGAATAAGGCCTTTAGTCGCCATACGGTCTAGAAGCGGTGTAACTTCTACTAGTGCAGCAGTTGCAGCTTCTTTATCGCCAGCTTCAATAGCTGCGATTGTTTTTTTCATGTAAGTGCGCATCATAGAACGACGGCTAGCATTGTGCTGGCGACGTTTCTCAGCTTGGATAGCGCGCTTCTTAGCAGATTTACAGTTTGCCAAGGGTCTAACTCCCAAAAACTTTAGTTCGGTGACAATTTAAGGGCGAGGACTATCCCTCATAGGCGCTTAAATGTCAAATGATTTGTGCAAAAACCCACCTGAACCAAACAAACTTTGGTATGGAAAGGTTATCGCGGTTAAGATGGCGGGGATTCTAACAGCATTTTTATACCAATGCTAATAAATATGATAGTTGAACGACGATAGTCATCAACATGACGCAAACTCAATGACATAGCATTGATAGCATTCCGAGGTTTTTGTGAGTAAACGACTATTAAAGTCAGGCTTGATTGTAAGTGCGATGACTTTTATTTCTCGTGTTCTAGGCTTAGTTCGCGACGTGGTAGTAGCCAATTTAATGGGAGCAGGGGCAAGTGCCGATGTATTTTTCTTTGCTAATAAAATTCCTAACTTTTTACGTCGCTTATTCGCGGAAGGTGCGTTTTCTCAAGCTTTTGTTCCTGTTCTAACGGAATATCACGCCTCTGGAGATAAAGATAAGACTAGAGAACTTATCGCGAGGGCGTCGGGTACATTAGGTGTCATTGTCACTATCGTAACGTTAATCGGCGTTTTAGGCTCTGGGGTCGTAACGGCTATGTTTGGCGCGGGTTGGTTTATTGACTGGCTAAACGATGGACCGGATGCCGGTAAGTTTGAGTTAGCAAGCTTCATGTTAAAGATAACGTTTCCCTACTTATGGTTTATCACTTTTGTCGCGTTATCTGGAGCGATCTTAAATACACTTGGTAAGTTTGCCGTCTCATCATTTACGCCTGTTTTTCTGAATGTGATGATCATTGGCTGCGCGCTTTTTCTTGCGCCTAACTTAGAACAGCCAGAAATTGGATTAGCAATTGGGGTTTTTTTAGGTGGGTTAGTACAGTTTCTTTTTCAACTGCCATTTCTTATCAAGGCGGGCATGCTGGTTAAACCTCAATGGGGTTGGCATGATCCGGGGGTGGTAAAAATTCGCACATTAATGATCCCAGCGTTATTTGGTGTGTCGGTAAGCCAGATCAATTTGTTGTTTGATACTTTCATTGCCAGTTTTCTCGCAACGGGATCAATCAGTTGGCTTTATTACTCAGACCGTTTACTCGAATTTCCTTTAGGGCTATTCGGTATCGCGATTGCGACCGTCATACTGCCTGCGTTATCGCGTAAACATGTTGATGCTCAAAGTGAAGGCTTCTCCCACACGATGGATTGGGGGGTTCGAATGGTGACTCTTCTTGGGGTACCAGCAATGCTAGGGCTGATGGTATTGGCAAAACCCATGTTGATGGTTCTGTTTATGCGTGGAGAGTTTTCTCCTCATGATGTCCAACAAGCTTCTCTTTCTCTCCTTGCTTACGCATCCGGCCTACTTAATTTCATGCTGATTAAGGTGCTTGCTCCCGGTTATTACTCACGTCAGGATACGAAAACACCCGTTAAATATGGCATTATTGCGATGGTGACCAATATGGTATTTAACGCCATATTTGCATCACTCTATGGATATGTTGGACTTGCCATGGCGACGGCGCTCTCTGCTTTTGTCAATATGGCGCTCTTGTATCGAGGTCTGCATATTCAGGGCGTGTATCGCCTCACAAAGAGAACATTACTGTTTGTCGCGCGGTTAATGGTTGCTGGTGGTGTTATGGTCGCTACGGTGATTTGGTTGCTTGATGATATGTCCCTTTGGTTGACGTGGAACTTTAGCCAGAGAGTGCTCACCCTTGTTTATTTGATCGCAGCGGGAGCGGGTTCTTATCTATTAACCGTGTTACTTCTTGGTTTACGCTTGAAAGACTTAAAAGTGGGAACTGATTAAGCGTTTTTGGATGCTGACTGAGCAATAGTGGAAACGTAACAATTAGTATATAATCCGTCGGTTTCATACAGTGTTTAATGATAAATATAGGTTTTTAGTTAATTCAAATGGAATTGATCCGAGGCATTCATAATATAAAGTCGCAGCATCATGGCTGTGTACTCACTATCGGTAACTTTGATGGTGTTCATTTAGGGCATCAAGAAGTTTTAAGCCAAGTGTCTGAACAAGCAGATGTTTTAGGTTTACCTTCGGTAGTCATGACGTTTGAACCTCAGCCAATGGAATTGTTTGCTAAAGACAAAGCTCCGGCGAGACTAACTCGATTGCGTGATAAATATGTACAGCTCAGCAAGCTGGATATAGATCGTTTACTTTGTGTGAATTTTAATGCGTACTTTGCTAATTTATCGGCAGAAGCCTTTATTCGTGACTTGTTGGTCACTCGTTTGGGTGTTAGATTTCTAGTCGTTGGTGATGATTTTTGTTTTGGTAAAGGCCGAGAAGGCAACTTTTCTATGCTCAAAAAAGCAGGAGAGGAGTTTGGTTTTCAGGTCGTGAGTACTCAAAGTTATTGTTTTAAAAATAATGGCTTACAGAAAAGAGTCAGTAGCACCGCCATTCGAGAAGCATTAGCCGCAGATGACATGAAAGCATCGGCTGAGATGCTTGGCCGAGAATACAGTATTAATGGTCGTGTTTCTCATGGTCGAAAATTAGGTCGAACCATTGGCTTTCCAACCGCGAATATCCCATTAAAACGCTGTGTATCTCCAGTGTCAGGGGTGTATGTTGTTCAAGCATTAGGTCTTGGAGAACAGCCTGTCGGTGGGGTAGCAAATATAGGTCAAAGGCCAACAGTTGATGGCGTTCGTCAGCAACTAGAAGTACATTTATTTAATTTTAGCGCGGATTTATACGGTAAGCAGTTAGAAGTAACGCTTTTGCATAAATTACGCGACGAAAAGAAATTTGAATCATTTGATGCTCTTAAGCAACAAATAGAATTGGATGCTGAAGCCGCAAGGGTGTGGTTGCTTCAGCCTAAACGTTAATCGGACAATTCCACCGATTAGCATAATGTCTAAACTTCGCCCAATATAACGGAATTAAGAATCGATGAGTGATTATAAAGATACCCTGAACCTACCTGAAACAGGGTTCCCAATGCGTGGCAACTTAGCCAATCGCGAACCAGAAATGCTTAAGCGTTGGTATAAAGAAGATCTTTACGGTGAAATCCGTAAAGCAAAGAAAGGTAAAAAATCTTTCGTATTACACGATGGCCCTCCATACGCTAACGGTGATATTCATATTGGTCACGCGCTGAACAAGATTCTTAAAGACATTATTATTAAATCGAAAACGCTTTCTGGTTTTGATGCACCGTACATCCCTGGTTGGGACTGTCACGGTCTACCAATCGAATTGATGGTAGAGAAGAAGAAAGGCAAGCCTGGTCAGAAGATCACAGCCTCTGAATTCCGTGAAGAGTGCCGTAAGTACGCTGCTGTTCAAGTTGAAGGTCAGAAAGAGAGCTTTAAACGTTTAGGTATCATGGGCGAGTGGGATAAGCCATACCGCACTATGGACTTTGGTACAGAAGCGAACATCATCCGTTCTCTTGGTAAAATTGCTGATCAAGGTCACTTACTGAAAGGTTTCAAACCTGTTCACTGGTGTACAGATTGTGGCAGTGCGTTAGCCGAAGCTGAAGTTGAATATAAAGATAAAGTATCGCCATCAATTGACGTTAAATTCCTTGCGGCAGACGAAGCTGCAACAGTAGGTAAATTCTCTCTGGCTGGCGATCACGCTGGTGAAGGTGAGCTTTCTATTGTTATCTGGACAACAACGCCTTGGACGCTACCGGCTAACCGTGCAGTTTGTCTGCGTGAAGATCTTGAATACGTAATGGTTCAAGTCGAAGCAACGGAAGAGCAAGCGGCTCAACGTATTATTGTGGCTTCTGAATTAGCAAAAGATGTGATGGATCGTGCTGGTATTGCACACTTCCATAACCTTGGTTTTGCAAGCGGTGCGGATCTTGAGCTTACTCAATTCAACCACCCATTCTACGATTTCACGGTTCCTGCTGTTCTGGGTGATCACGTAACAACTGATTCTGGTACTGGTGTGGTTCATACCGCTCCTGGCCATGGTCAAGAAGATTTCGTGGTTGGTAAAAAATACGACCTAGAAATCGCAAACCCAGTTGGCTCAAATGGTGTTTATCTACCAGATACAGAGCTATTTGCTGGTCAGCACGTGTTTAAAGCGAACGATTCAGTACTAGAAGTATTGAAAGAGAAAGGCGCATTACTGCACCACCACGCTTATGAGCACAGCTACCCACATTGCTGGAGACACAAAACGCCAATCATTTTCCGTGCAACACCACAATGGTTCATCTCAATGGATCAAGCTGGCCTACGTGCAAAAGCACTAGAGTCAATTAAGAGTGTTGAGTGGTTGCCTGAATGGGGTCAAAGCCGCATCGAAGGTATGGTTGAAGGTCGCCCTGAGTGGTGTATCTCTCGTCAACGTACTTGGGGTGTACCAATTGCTCTGTTCGTTCACAAAGAGACGTCAGAACTTCACCCAGATAGCCCAGCGCTTATTGAAAAAGTAGCGAAGCTTGTTGAAGAGAAAGGCATTCAAGCTTGGTGGGATGTTGACACAGCTGAACTTATGGGCGCAGAAGACGCTGATAAGTACGAAAAAGTCATGGATACGCTAGACGTATGGTTCGACTCGGGTGTGACGCACTTCTCTGTTGTGGATTCTCGTGAAGAGTACAACTTCCCTAATGAAGAGAGAACTCACAGCGCTGATCTTTACCTTGAAGGTTCAGACCAACACCGTGGCTGGTTCCAGTCTTCACTGATTTCATCTATCGCGATGAAAGACGTAGCGCCTTACAAGCAAGTGCTTACGCATGGTTTCGTGGTAGATGGTAACGGCCGTAAGATGTCTAAATCTATCGGTAACGTTGTCGCGCCTAAAGATGTAACCAACAAACTAGGTGCGGATATTCTGCGTCTGTGGGTTGCTTCGACAGACTACACTGGCGAAGTTGCGGTTTCTGATGAAATCCTTAAGCGTTCAGCGGATGCTTACCGTCGTATTCGTAACACCGCACGTTTCTTCCTAGCAAACCTAAACGGCTTCAACCCTGAAACTGATTTAGTACCAGTTGAAGATATGGTTGCTCTGGATCGTTGGGCTGTGGGTCGTGCATTCGCAGCACAAGAAGAGATTGTTGCAGCATACGGTGAGTACAACACACACGGCGTAACACAACGTCTTATGCAGTTCTGCTCTATCGAAATGGGCTCTTTCTACTTAGACGTAATCAAAGACCGTCAGTACACTGCGAAATTGGGCGGACACGCTCAACGCAGCTGTCAATCAGCGCTTTACTACATCGTAGAAGCATTGGTTCGTTGGATGGCTCCAATCATGTCATTCACTGCTGATGAAATCTGGAACGAAATGCCAGGCACACGTGATAAGTTTGTATTCACTGGCGAATGGTTTGACGGTTTGGTTGCTCTATCTGAAGAAGAAGCTCTGAACAACGAATTTTGGACTGAAATCCAAGGCGTTCGTGGCGCAGTAAACAAACTTCTAGAAGATGCTCGTAAAGAGAAAACCATTGGTGGTTCACTTCAAGCTGAAGTGACGCTTTACGCTGATGATGCTCTAGCGGCAACCATTAACAAGCTAGAAGATGAACTGCGTTTTGTATTGCTAACGTCTAAAGCACAAGTGAAAGCGCTAAGCGAAAAAACAGACAGTGCACACGCTACTGATGTTGAAGGTCTATTCGTAGAAGTCGCGGCAACAGAAGCTGAGAAGTGTGATCGTTGTTGGCACCATACATCAGATGTCGGCACAATCGAAGGTCACGAGAAAGTATGTGGTCGCTGTGCAACAAACGTATCTGGTGAAGGTGAAGAGCGTAAATACGCTTAACCAATTCAATTATTTACGATTGCATTGAACTTTTAATCTATTTAGCAGCCCCAGTATTTACTGGGGTTGTTTTTAGGATTTGGAATGACAGAAGTAACATTGAAACAGTCTGGTGTTCGTTGGTTATGGCTTGCTGTGCTGATCTTTATTGCCGACATTAGCATCAAATTATTCGTGATGGATAACATTGGTTATGGCTGGGCGAATCGCATTGAAGTATTGCCCTTCTTTAATTTTTTGTATGTGCATAACTACGGTGCTGCGTTTAGCTTTTTGAGTGATCAAGCGGGTTGGCAACGTTGGTTGTTTACTGGTATCGCTTTTGCTGTAACGGCAATGCTCACCTATTGGATGAGTAAGTTACCTGCAAAAGATAAATGGAACAATATTGCTTACGCCATGATTATTGGTGGTGCAGTCGGCAATGTATTTGATCGAGTTGTTCATGGTTTTGTTGTCGATTATCTCGATTTCTTTTGGGGAACGTATCATTGGCCGGCCTTTAATTTAGCGGACTCTACGATTTGTGTTGGCGCTGCGATGATCATCCTTGATGGTTTTCGTAAAAAAGACGATGCAAAGTAACCGCCTCGCTCAAAATTAGAATAACCTTAAGCGCTGTCCGTTGATTCGGTCGGCGCTTTTTGTTATTTAAGTTAAACGTATAAAAACAATAACGAACATTAAATTGACCCAAGGAAGAACCAACGTGACAACAATACAAAAAGAGAGCGCAGTAACCCTGCATTTTACGATTAAACTGAGTGATGGTTCTGTTGCTGATAGTACACATAGCATGGATAAGCCAGCGAAACTTGTTATCGGAGATGGTAGCCTAAGTGACAGTTTTGAGCAGTGTTTAATCGGGCTTCAAGTGGGTGAGAAGCAAGCGATAGAGCTTAAAGCTGAAGATGCTTTTGGCATGCCAAACCCAGACAATATCCATCATATGGACAGAGCTAAATTTGTTGGTGATGCAGAGGTTGAAGTTGGCACTATCATGGCGTTTAGTGGGCCGGATGGTATGGAAATTCCTGGTATCATCGCCGATATTGCGGGCGATTCAGTGACGGTGGATTTTAACCATCCACTGGCAGGGCAAGATGTCACTTTTGAAGTTGAAATTTTGTCTGTTGAGTAACTCATCGTTTAACGTAAAATAGCCGACCAAATAAGATAATACCCATGAGCAATGAAATGAAAATCATGTTAGCCAATCCACGAGGTTTTTGTGCCGGAGTGGATCGTGCCATTAGTATCGTTGAGCGCGCACTTGAACTGTATCAGCCGCCGATTTATGTTCGCCATGAAGTGGTGCATAACCGTTTTGTGGTTGAAGGGTTAAAGCAGCGTGGTGCCATTTTTGTCGAAGAACTGAATGAAGTGCCAGACGATAATATTGTGATTTTTTCAGCTCATGGTGTATCGCAAGCGGTTCGACAAGAAGCCAAAGAGCGAGAGCTTACGGTCTTTGATGCGACTTGTCCTCTGGTGACCAAAGTGCATATGGAAGTGGCTCGTGCAAGCCGTAAGAATATGGAAGTGGTGCTCATTGGTCACGCTGGACATCCAGAAGTCGAAGGCACAATGGGGCAGTACGCCAGCCAAACGGGTGGGATGTATTTAGTCGAGAAGCCAGAAGATGTAGAGAAACTCGTCGTCAACGATCCGAGTCACTTGCACTATGTGAGCCAAACGACCCTATCTGTAGATGAAACGTCTGACGTGATTGAGAAGTTGCGTGAAGTGTTCCCTGAGATCCAAGGGCCGCGTAAAGATGACATTTGTTACGCGACTCAAAACCGTCAAGATGCGGTTCGTGAGTTAGCGGAAGATGTTGATGTAGTCGTTGTCGTCGGCTCTAAAAACTCATCAAATTCTACCCGTTTGAAAGAGTTAGCTGAAAAGCTAGGCACTCCAGGCTACTTAATTGATTGCCCTGAAGATATTAACCCTGAATGGTTTGAGGCTAAATTGAAAATTGGTGTGACGGCGGGGGCATCGGCACCTGAAGAGTTGGTGAAACAGATCCTAGATCGCATTCAAGAACTCGGCGCTCAGAGCATTGAAGAGGTCTCTGGTCGTGAAGAGAATATGTTCTTTGAAGTGCCAAAAGAGTTACAAATCAAGCAGATTGATTAATTGCATTTCATTATGATTGTAAAAGGCGACCCTATTTGAGGTCGCTTTTTTTATGGGTGTTAATTGACTGAATCTGATCAAAACGTATCAAAACGTATCAAAACGTATCAAAACGTCTACTGGATCCCTAAGGTCTCTTTCAGAGCTTTTAAAAACCGTCGACTGACTGGAATTTCATAATCCGTCAGTGTGAGGATCTCGGCCAATCCATTTTCCAATAGTTTGATCTCTTTAATCGCTTTTATGCTGACCAAATACTGGCGGTGACATCGGATCAAGTCAGTTTTCTCTTCCAAATTTTTCAGCGTTAACTGAGTCGATGCGGTTTGGTTTTGCGTTCTAACATGCACACCACTGATATCACTATAGGCACATTCAACGTTTTCTGTAGCAATGATCATAATACGATTATGTCCAACACAAGGAATCTGGTCTAAGTGCGTGGGGGCAATCGCAGCGATGTTTTGTGGCTCGGATTGAGCGTTAAAACGGGCAACTTTAACGAGACGAGAAACGGTTTTCTTTAGGCGGCAAGGATCGACAGGTTTCAAAAGATAATCAAAAGCATTATCTTCAAAAGCTTGTATTGCGTATTGATCAAAAGCCGTCACAAACACTACCGTTGGCATGGTGTCCGGATCCAGCATGCTCAACAGTTCGATACCTGAAATCTGAGGCATCTGAATATCGAGAAAAACCACATCAGGTTTCAAACTGTTGATCTTCTGTAGGCCTTCGATAGCGTTGCTTGCAAGATCGACGACATCAATTTCGCCCGTTTGTGCCAGTAACTCTGCAAGCTCTTCCCGAGCAAAAAGTTCATCATCTATGACAAGTGCAGTTAACATTCAATCGCCTTAATGGTCAGCTTGATTTGAAGGAAGAATGATAAAGCTCATTCGAGTGTAGTGCTGTGGTTTTACTTCTATTTTTAGTGTTATGTCACGGCCCAACTTATTGGTGAGGCGTTTACTTACAATATCTAAGCCTAACCCCGAGTGATCAGACTCCGGTTTAACATAAGCTCCCGCATTATCCTCCACCACAATTTGATAGCCCTGCTTACATTGTTGGCTATAAATCTTGACGCAGCCACCTTCCAGTAAATTTGAAATACCGTGTTTAATCGCGTTTTCGACTAAAGGTTGCAGAGTAAAACTAGGGATTTTGACTTCCAGTAACCTAGGCTCGATATCAAATTCAACCTCTAACCTATCGGTAAATCTCGCCTTTTCTATGGTTAGGTATGCATTGACGTGTGCCAACTCATCTTTCAGCGTCACCGTCTCGATATTCTGCTTTAAGTTGCTACGGAAGAAGTGTGAAAGGTGCTGTATGAGTTCTCGTGCTTTGTCTGGATCTCTGCGCGTGATCGCACTGATGGTATTAAGTGCATTAAACAGAAAATGCGGGTTAACTTGTGCGTGCAGCAATTTGATCTCTGCTTGAGTGAGTAAGGTCTGCTGCTGTTGATAGTCACAATAAAGGATCTGGCTTGAAAGAAGTTGGGCGATCCCTTCTGCCATCGACATATTAATCGTCGAGAAGAGTTTCCTACGAGGTTCATACAACTTAATGGTTCCAACCACCTCGCTTCCTGCTCTCAGAGGGATAATGAGTGCTGAACCAAGTTTACATTCAGAAGAAATTGAGCACTGGTAAGGATTTTCTGTCCCATCTAAATAGATAATATCGTTTTTCTCCATAGAGGAGAGGGTGCATTGAGAAGATATGACAGTATTGGGTTTATGGTGATCATCGCCAATGCCTACAAACGCGAGAATTTTCTCTTTATCTGTGATGGCGACAGCGCCGACGTTGGTCTCTTCGTAAACGATACGAGCAATTTTTTCTGCATTTTCGGAGTTGAACCCGGTGTGCAAAATGCCGACAGAGCGATCTGCAATCGAGAGTGCTCGACGTGAGAAAGTGGCTGAATATTTTTCAAAAATGGTTTTCCTGTCCTGAAGGATACTCATGAAAAGGGCTGCACCAACGGAGTTTGCGATGATCATTGGTGCTGCAATATCAGAGACGAGAGCATAAGCTTGGTCGAAAGGTTTAGCGACCAATAGAAGCAGCAGCATTTGAACAATTTCCGCAACCAGAGTGATGCTAAATACCACCACCGGATTAAACAGTTGCTCGCTCTTATCTTTACGTACTAAGTAAATATGCAGTAGTCCGCCAATTAAGCCTTCAGCTGTCGTTGAAATGGCACAAGCTACATCGGTAAATCCACCTAATGTATAACGGTGTATTCCGCCAGTTAGACCGACAGCAAATCCGACAATTGGGCCTCCAAATAGCCCGCCCATTACCGCGCCAATGGCTCTGGTATTGGCTATCGCATCGTTGATCTGCAAACCGAAATAGGTGCCCATGATACAAAAAAGGGAGAATAAAACGTAGCAACTGAACTTATGACTGAAACGAGATGAGATGTTCAGTAGAGGCAAAAAAATGGGTGTTTTACTTAGCATGTAGGCCAGTACAAGGTAAACACACATCTGCTGAAGCAGAGATAAAACCAATTCCATAATTGTCACCTAGGGGAGATATAGGGTGTATTTTAAAGCAAACTACTAGGATGTGTTGAGCTTTCGTGATTAAAACTGACTGAATCGATCTCCTTTTGTTTTTAAGAGATAAAATAAAACCCATCACGGAGATGGGTTTTTTCTTAATTTAGCAAGTGAAGGTAACGTTGACGCTTACGCTGTTTCAGTGACAGCTTTAGTTTTATCGGATGTTTCATCTTCATCAGCAAAGTCGTCACCTTTGCCTTTTGAACGTTTAATCACATAAGCAGTAACGGATAGTGCCGTCACAATCCCTGCAATGGTTGAAACCGTCATTGGTAAGCCGAAACCGAGTTGGCTATTGCTTAGAATAAAGGTCACACAAACAGTGGTCATAAATATCGCTGGAACCGTCGCAACCCAATGCAGTTTATTGTGGCGTAGTAGGTAAGCTGAAGCCGTCCATAGCATCATCACTGCTGTCGATTGGTTAGCAAAACCGAAGTAGCGCCAGATGATACCGAAATCAACTTGAGTTAAGATTCCACCAAGAACAAACAGAGGCAGTGCCATAAATAGACGGTTACGCAGTGTTTTCTGTTCCATGTTGAAGTATTCAGCCAAAATCAAGCGGCTTGAACGGAAAGCGGTATCGCCAGAAGTGATAGGCAAAATAACCACACCAAGGAAAGCCAACACGCCACCAAATACACCAAGCAGACCAAATGAAGCGCTGTACACGACGTTACCCGGACCGCCATTCTTAATCGCTTCTGCAAGAGAATCTACTGAGCCGAAGAAAGACAAGGCAAGTGCACACCAGATCAGCGCGATAATGCCTTCACCAATCATTGCTCCGTAGAAGACAAAGCGACCATTCTTTTCGTTTTCCATGCAGCGCGCCATCAAAGGAGATTGGGTAGCGTGGAAGCCAGAGATTGCACCACAAGCGATAGTGATGAATAGAGCAGGCCAAAGTGGCAGATCGTTAGGGTTCATATTAGTGAACATGTCGCTCACTTCATAGCCGCCTAAAATTGTATGTTCATCTGATAAGCCAATTGCAGTGATAAGACCGAC
The DNA here is from genome assembly GCF_005146325.1 of Vibrio genomosp. F6. Taxonomy (NCBI): domain Bacteria; kingdom Pseudomonadati; phylum Pseudomonadota; class Gammaproteobacteria; order Vibrionales; family Vibrionaceae; genus Vibrio; species Vibrio genomosp. F6. Next base: position 30,852 of record NZ_SYUT01000013.1, read on the forward strand.
AGACATGAAAATCAGCAGTGCACCAAAGAATGGGTAGAAACGGCCAATAATTTTGTCTACCGGAACCACGGTAGCGAGAATGTAGTAAGCGAAGATAATGATGACCATCGTTGTCATCGACATAGCGATATCAGTTTGATCGTTAACTAAAGTAGTGATCATGCCAGCAGGCGCTGAAACGAAAACCACACCAACAAGTAGAAGTAGAATAATGGCAAAAATGTTCATGAAATGTTTTGCGCCATTGCCTAGGTATCGACCTGTGATTGTAGGTACTGATGCGCCGCCATTTCGAATAGAGAGCATACCGGAGAAGTAGTCATGAACGGCACCGGCAAAGATACAACCAATGACAATCCATAGCATTGCCGCGGGGCCGTAAAGCGCACCCATGATAGGGCCGAAAATTGGACCAACGCCTGCAATGTTGAGTAGCTGAACCAAATAGACTTTCTTGGTCGACATTGGTACGTAATCCACACCATCTTGTTTTGTTATTGCTGGTGTAGGGCGGTTTTCATTAATACCAAATACTTTCTCAATGAAAGCACCGTAAATAAAATAGCCACCGATTAGTGCGGCCACACAAGTTAGAAACCACATCATAATTTGTTATCCCTTCTATTTGTATTCCGAATTCAGGTTAAGTTTATCTGTCGTATGAGATAGTAAAACTGCCACTCGCTCACGTCATGCGCTTCTAAGGTGAGTGGTGGAATAGCGAATTAAGTGGTAGCCATTAACGTTAAGTGGTTTTGGCTATTTCGAGAAATCGTCAGTGATATGAAAGTGGATTATTATTATGATTGTCTGCGAAGAGTTTTGGTAAACTAACCTTATTCTGAGCGGGTGAACCTCTTAGATATTAAACGTCTAAGTTTGGCTAAAATACGGTGATTCTGTTGAGCCTAATTGAAAATTAATGTGCACCATAAATGAGTACTACAAAGGATTGAGTGTGAGAAAAACAATAGTAGTTGGCCTGTTAATTGGTTTGGCGGGATGCGCGGCATCGACACAGCAGTTAGCAGAAGATGGGGACTGGTCTGAAATTGGATATCGTGATGGGTTAAGAGGCCAGACTCAACGCAGTTATAGTGCGTTGAATAAGTTTGGGCAGGCAAATCAAGCCGATTATGACCAAGGTTACTTAAAAGGTGTGGCGGAGTATTGTAATCCTGATCATGCTTATCAGATTGGTTTGTCGGGTTTTAATTATGAGGGAGTATGTGAAGGGACAGAGGAAGCTCAACGGTTCCGAATGGAATGGCAACGTGGCTGGGCAGATTCAAATAATTAGAGCCGGTCATTCTGAATCATCCATAGCCAGATCCATAGCCAACATTACTGCTGAACTATGGATGACTGATGTTATTTAGATTGCTCTACCGCTTTACGTAAGAACCCTTGTTGATGGCTTAATTGTTCTTTCGCTTCGTCTAAGTTGAGATCCGTTAAGATCATCAATATTGCCAGTTTTACATCATAGTCTGTGTGTTTCAGCGTAATCACGGCTAATGATTTTGGGCAGTCGGTCGCTTGCATGACAATTCTGACGGCGCGCGCAACTAACTTTTCATTTGTTGCCTTCACGTCGACCATCAAGTTCTGATAACTTTTACCTAAGCGGATCATACTGGCGGTCGTGAGCATATTCAGTACGAGTTTTTGTGCGGTTCCAGATTTCAAACGTGTCGAACCTGTCAGTACTTCTGGGCCTACGACTGGGCAAATCGCGATATTGGCGATATCCGCGATAGGAGAGTTTGGGTTGCAAGAGAGTGCAACGGTTGTGGCTCCAATGTCATTCGCGTACTCCAAAGCTCCTATTACATAAGGTGTGCGACCACTTGCCGCGATCCCAACCACCACATCATTGATATTAAATTGGATGTTTTTGAGATCTTGTTCACCGAGTTCCAGTGAATCTTCCGCCCCTTCTTGCGCTTTTAGAATGGCTTTTGGACCACCGGCAATTAAACCGATCACCATTTGATCTGACACGCCAAAAGTGGGTGGGCACTCCGAAGCATCGAGCACGCCTAAGCGGCCACTGGTTCCGGCTCCCATGTAGATCAAACGCCCGCCAGACTTGAAAGCAGCAGTAATTTTTTCAACGGCTTGCGCGATCTCTGGAATCACTTTTTCGACCGCTATGGGAACTTGTTTATCTTGTTGATTGATCCGTTGGATGATTTCATGCGCCGAAAGCAAATCGATATCCATGGTCTCAGGGTTACGTCCTTCAGACACTAATTGTGAAAGCGCTGAAAGTAGAGCGTCGTTTGTCATTAAATATCCTTAATCCACATGACAGGGATCGATAGGGTAAATTACCCCGAGAGAAGCAAGTCGGCTTGCTCCTGTTACTTGTGGCAAGTTGCTTGGTAAGCCATGAATGCGTTGATGAGCTAACCATGCGAAAGCCATCGCTTCCATATAGTCACTATCAATACCTTTAGTTTGTGTCGAAGCTACTATCCAATTTGGAAGCAACTGTTGCAGGCGAGCCATGAGAAACGTATTTCTTACGCCACCGCCACAAACTAACAGTTCGGGCTTATTTCCTACTTGATAACGCAACACTTCATTGGCAACTGAAACCGCAGTGAACTCCAGTAGTGTTGCTTGTACATCTTCACCCGTAAGTGAGTGGTGGGCTAATTGTAATTCTAACCAAGGTAAATTAAACCGCTCTCTTCCGGTACTTTTGGGCGCGGCTTGAGTGAAATAATCATCACTTAACAGTTGGTTTAGTAATGGTTCACTGACTTGCCCACTTTGAGCATATTGCCCATCATGATCATATTGCTCCCCGAGCTGCTTTTTAATCCATGCATCCATAAGCATATTGCCAGGACCTGTATCATAACCAATAACGCTAGGCTCAAAATTGATGTCACTCGGATGTTCAGGGTTTAATTGCGCTGGAAGTACGGAAATATTTGAAATACCGCCGATATTCAGAACCACGACCGTTGAATCTTGTGTGCTGAAAATATGCTGATGAAAGGCCGGAACCAGTGGAGCACCTTGCCCTCCTAAGGCCATATCTTTACGGCGAAAGTCAGCCACAGTCGAAATATTTGTCCGTGCCGAAATAATATTGGCATCACCGAGTTGCATGGTAAATGGAGCATCACCCGTTGGCTGGTGAAACACGGTCTGCCCATGGTTACCAATGGCAGTGACCGCAGAGGCCAGAGTGTTCGATTTTTCGAGGAGTTGCAGTACGGCATCGGCAAATAGGTGACCAAGCTGGTGGTCCAACTCGCCAATCGCAATCAGATCGGTTTTTTGCCCAATACAGACTTTAAGAAGACGTTCTTTCAGTTCGCTTGGCATAGGAAATTCATCATGCGCGAGTAGAGTGATGTTAGTACCCTCAATGGAAACTAAAGCGGTATCAACACCGTCCATACTCGTTCCAGACATCACGCCAATATAAAGTTCTTTATGATCTATTCTTAAGCTCTTGAACCGCATTCCTAAACTCTTCCAAAGATTGGTTTAAAAACATTGTAAAGCAAATTCAAAGGGAATAATCTCGTGAAGTGTATGAAATTTGGTTTAAAAAGGGATAAATATGGGACCGTTGTGGGTTGATGTTGCAGGCTACGAGCTGACCGCTGAAGACAGAGAAATTTTAGAGCATCCAACGGTTGGGGGCCTCATCCTATTTGCTAGAAATTATCACGATAGCAAACAACTGTCAGCGTTGAATAAAGCGATCCGCAAGGCTGCAAAACGCCCAATACTGATCGGGGTTGATCAAGAAGGTGGTCGAGTACAGCGTTTTCGCGACGGTTTTTCGATTATCCCAGCCGCTCAAGAATTTGCGACAAAGAATAATGGTGAGCAATTAGCAGAGCAGGCTGGCTGGTTGATGGCTGCGGAGCTGATTGCCCACGATATTGATCTGAGTTTTGCGCCTGTATTGGACAAAGGCCACGACTGCAAAGCGATTGGCAATCGAGCGTTTGGTGAAGATATTGAGACCATTGTTCGTCATAGTAGTGCATTCATTAACGGTATGAAGTCGGTTGGAATGGCGACAACAGGAAAGCATTTTCCTGGACATGGCGGTGTGATTGCGGACTCCCACTTAGAAACCCCTTACGATCCAAGAGACGACATCTTCGAAACGGATATGGCAATATTTAAAGCACAAATTGAAGCCGGGATATTAGATGCAATGATGCCTGCTCATGTGGTTTATTCTCACTACGATGATCAGCCTGCGAGTGGCTCTCAATATTGGTTACAGAAAGTGTTGAAGCAACAGTTAGGTTTTAAAGGCTTGGTTTTCTCTGATGACTTAACGATGGAAGGTGCCGCTATTATGGGCGGGCCGGCTGACAGAGCAAAAGCGGCCTTGAATGCGGGTTGCGATATGGTGTTGATGTGCAATAAGCGAGATGCACAAATTGAAGCTCTTGATCACTTAGCGATACAAGACGTGCCTTTAGCGCAATTATTGCTTAAAAAACACAGCTTTGATTTATCTACACTTCACTCAGATACTAGATGGAAAGAGGCCTCAGAGACAATTAAGCGAATGCTTGGCAGTGAGTGATAAATAGACACATTATAATTTTAGATAAGGCGATATGTTGAGTATTGCCTTTTTTGTATGTATGAACCTTACTCTCATCCTATTTTCATCATAAAGCGAGTTAAAATATGAGTGTAAATTTAATCTTACACTTAATGTTTTTTATTGTTTACACTTGCAATCGTTTTTGTAGCTGTTATTGTGTTTTTAAAGATAGTTAGCCCAAATGGAAATATTGGGTGTAAAAATAAATATACAGGTTGAGTTATGCAAAAAAGTGAATTAAGCAATGTCAATATCATCGACGAACAGGTACTGATTACTCCTGAGGAGTTAAAAGCAAAACTACCTTTGAGTGATAATGCTCGTCGTTTCATTCAAGAGTCTCGTCAAACTATCGCAAACATCATTCATAAGAAAGATCACCGCATGCTTGTTGTATGTGGCCCATGTTCTATTCATGATATTGAAGCCGCGAAAGAGTACGCGAAACGTCTAAAAGCCTTATCGGAGCAACTTAGCGACCAACTGTATATTGTTATGCGTGTTTACTTTGAAAAGCCTCGTACCACTGTTGGTTGGAAAGGTTTGATCAATGACCCTCATCTAGACGGTACTTTCGATATTGAGCATGGTTTGCATGTTGGTCGTGAGTTGCTTGTTGAACTTGCTGAGATGGAAATCCCACTAGCGACAGAAGCGCTTGACCCGATTAGCCCACAATACTTGGCTGATACTTTCAGCTGGGCTGCGATTGGTGCTCGTACAACTGAATCGCAAACTCACCGTGAAATGGCAAGTGGCCTTTCAATGCCAATTGGTTTTAAAAATGGTACTGACGGTAATTTAGGTACAGCAATCAATGCTATGCAAGCCGCTTCTTCTAGCCACCGTTTTATGGGGATCAGCAGCGAAGGACAAGTTGCACTACTGACAACTCAAGGTAACCCTAATGGCCATGTTATTTTGCGTGGCGGCAAGCAGACCAATTACGATTCGGTTTCAGTACACGAATGTGAACAAGAGTTGGCGTCAACAGGGCTAGATGCTTCGTTAATGATCGATTGTAGCCATGCGAACTCACGCAAAGATTTTCGCCGTCAACCGCTTGTCGCTGAAGACGCGATTCATCAAATTCGTGAAGGCAATAAATCGATCATTGGGTTAATGATTGAGAGCCATATTAACGAAGGAAATCAGCCTTCAGATATTCCTCTGAATGAGATGAAGTACGGGGTTTCTATCACGGATGCATGTATCAATTGGGATGCAACTGAGGCACTATTAAGACATGCTCATACTGAATTAGTACCGTTTTTAGAAAACCGTCTATAAAGATAAAAGGGACGTTAATGGCTGTTGAATTAAACGAATTACGCGATCAAATAGATGCCGTCGATAAACAGATGCTTGAGCTTCTTGCTCGTCGTTTAGCTTTAGTTGAAAAGGTTGGGGAAGTAAAAAGCGAGCATGGTTTGCCGATTTATGCACCTGATAGAGAAGCGGCAATGCTGGCTTCTCGTCGCGAAGAAGCGGCTAAGCAAGGAGTGCCACCACAACTGATTGAAGATATTTTACGCAGAACAATGCGTGAATCTTACGCCAGCGAAAAAGATTCAGGCTTCAAGTGCTTGAATCCACAGCTTCGCTCGGTAGTGATCATTGGTGGTAATGGTCAGCTTGGTGGTCTTTTTGGTCGAATGTTTAGTTTGTCAGGTTATGACGTCAAAGTGCTTGGCAGCCAAGATTGGCATAAAGCGGATGAACTACTTAGCAATGCAGGTCTTGTTGTCGTGACTGTGCCGATTCATTTGACTGAAGGTGTGATTGAAAAACTGGGTAATTTGCCTGACGATTGTATTTTATGTGATTTAACCTCTATCAAATCGAAACCCTTGCAGAGCATGTTAGCTGTGCATAACGGCCCTGTTGTTGGTTTGCACCCGATGTTTGGCCCTGATGTACCAAGCTTAGCTAAGCAAGTGATTGTTTACTGTGACGGACGTGGTGAAGAGTCTTACCAATGGTTGCTGAAACAGTTTTCGATTTGGGGCGCAAGTTTATGCCAAATTGAGGCGGGTGAGCACGATCATGGTATGACGTTAATCCAAGCATTACGCCACTTCACCTCTTTTGCTTACGGCTTACACCTAAGTAAAGAGAATCCAAATATTGATCAGTTATTGAAACTGAGCTCTCCGATTTATCGTTTAGAGTTGGCAATGGTAGGGCGGTTGTTTGGTCAAGACCCGAATCTGTACGGAGATATTATTCTCGCGTCACAAGATAACATCGACATGATTAAGCGTTTCCATCAAAGTTTTGGTGAAGCCATTAAAGTACTCGACGGGCATGATAAAGAAGCGTTTGTTGATAACTTTAATCAAGTCAGTGATTGGTTTGGTGATTACTCTCAGCAATTTTTGGAAGAGAGCCAGAACTTATTAAAACAAGCGAATGATGCGATTCATCGAGCTTGATTCGACCTTAAGCCTCTATAGAATAATAAGGTTATATAGAAAAGAAATATCGACAAAAAAAAGAGCTGTGAAATACAGCTCTTTTTTATTGTTTAAAATAACGCATTATTCAGCATTAGCGAGTGATGCTTGATTTATCATTTGCGTCATCACTCAATACCGTTTCGATACTGCTGTCAGTATACGGAGCATTAGTTAAGTTGATCTGTAGGCGAACCATGTTATCAATCAATTTGACCAGCGGAGCCCATTTCAGCTTCTTCTCTTTTTCAAATACGTAATTGAAATTTTCTGGTGTCCAATCCATAAGGTATTGTGGATTGAGTGAGCGACCTAGAAATCGTACTTCATAATGAAGGTGTGGGCCTGTTGAATTGCCAGAGTTACCACATGTCGCTAATACATCGCCCTTACTGACAAACTGACCACTCTTGGCTTTGAAGCTTTTTAAGTGAGCGTAAGAGCTCATGAATCCGAATGAGTGACGAACAGTTAGGAAGTTTCCAAACCCTTTTTTGCTTGGTCTAACGGTTTCAACGACACCATCCGCAGGGGCTAAAATCTGCTCTCCGCGCTTACAAGTCAGATCTATACCAGTATGAGTATGGCGTTTTCCGCTAATGGGATTGGTTCTGCGTCCATAAGAGGAGGAGATGCGCTGATAGGTGACAGGGCTATCATTTGGAATCAACCTAAACATGGTTGCGCGAACGGCGGAATCAATGGCAGCGGCATCGATTCTCTCTTCTAAAGAGCTATCATTGGTCAGTAAGTCTTCATCCGCCAAGCCTAATACGGATTCCACATCATAAACGCGCTTTCCTAAAATATGGATTTGCGAATTTTTTTGTTCAAGTGATTGAGATAATGAGTGGCTAGTATCAACTTGTTCCTCATAAAGCGCTTCAATAGCCTTTTTTTCAGTTTTTAGATTTGAAATGGCGGCTTCGAACTCTTGTTGAGTCGTATGCATTTCAGATTGCATTAACTGGCTATCGTTGTATTGCTGGTACAAAAAAGTACCGAGTAATGCAGGCACGGTCGTTAAAGTAGCCAAAATAGCTAATATTGATCTCTTACCGAAATGAAACGCTTGATCCCCGCTTTGTGCAGGGATAATGATGGAAATTTTTTTGGACATATTAACTTTTGTATATATTAACTAATGTGACTACGTAATTGGCAGACAATAGCAAAATCGTTTGATTAAGCCTCTTCGCCTAGATCTGATAAATGTTCTATTTCGCGGTGCAGTAAATGATCATCGCCCACGTTGAGTTCAACCAATCTTTTTAGGTGGCTGATACTATCAATATCAATATTATCAATGATTAGACGAATTATATCGTCTTGAGTGTTTAGAACTTTCGCTTGAAGATGAATAGTTATATCACTTTCAGGCAGTGTAAATGAAACGGTGACCGCCGAATTCATCTCTAGATCTGGAGTTTGCTCTGCTGATAACAGTAGTCCATGTAAAGATAAGTCTTTAATCGTGGTTTTTAATTCATACTCACCGTGTGAAATAAGCGCAGGTGCTTGATAAATAATGCGTGAAAAACGACGTCGCTCAACCATAATATTTCTCTCTGTATCAGTAGGTTGATTGCATTTCATCAATCAACATTATTTGGGTTTATACTCATCATAGCAAATAATGATTATGGCAATTAATCGGATATCAAAAAAGCCCACATGAATAACGAATTAATCACGTATTCTTATTTATGCCAAACGTACCAATACACAAAGGCCGCTGATCATAGCGGCCTTTGATTAAAATACAAGCTCTATCGTAATGGTTTATTACTTAGTCATACGTTTGTATTTAATACGATGAGGTTCTGCCGCTTGAGCGCCTAAAGTCTTTTTCAGCCACTCAGTGTATTCAGTATAGTTACCTTCGTAGAAGTTCACCTGACCTTCATCACGGTAGTCTAGGATGTGAGTAGCAATACGGTCTAAGAACCAACGGTCATGCGAGATAACCATTGCACAACCTGGGAACTCAAGTAGAGCTTCTTCAAGTGCACGCAGGGTTTCAACATCAAGGTCATTGGTCGGTTCATCGAGTAGCAGTACGTTGCCGCCCGCTTTTAGCAGTTTAGCTAGGTGAACACGGTTACGTTCACCACCAGAAAGCTCACCGATGATCTTCTGTTGGTCGTTGCCTTTGAAGTTGAAACGAGAACAGTAAGCACGCGCAGGGATTTCGAAGTTGTTGATCTTAATAATATCAGCGCCTTCAGAGATCTCTTGGAATACGGTTTTCTTGTCGTCCATGCTGTCACGGAACTGATCAACAGAAGCAAGCTTAACGGTTTCACCTAGCTCCACAGTACCGGAATCGGGCTGTTCTGCGCCACTTAGCATCTTGAATAGTGTTGATTTACCCGCACCATTGGCACCCACGATACCCACGATCGCGCCTTTAGGCATGCTGAACGATAGGTCGTCGATAAGAACTCGATCACCAAACGATTTAGTAAGGTTGTTCACTTCAAGTACTTTATCACCTAAACGCTCACCCGGCGGGATGAACAGTTCGTTGGTTTCGTTACGCTTCTGGTATTGGCCAGTGGTTAACTCTTCAAAACGCGCCATACGAGCTTTAGATTTAGCCTGACGGCCTTTAGGATTCTGGCGAACCCACTCAAGTTCTTTCTCGATGGTTTTTTGACGAGCGCTTTCGCCTGCTTTTTCTTGCTTCAGACGCTCATCTTTCTGTTCTAGCCAAGAGGTGTAGTTACCTTCCCATGGAATGCCTTCTCCACGGTCAAGCTCTAGAATCCAGCCAGCAGCGTTGTCTAGGAAGTAACGGTCATGGGTGATTGCCACAACAGTACCGCTGTAATCAACAAGGAAGTGCTCAAGCCATGCAACAGATTCAGCATCCAAGTGGTTGGTTGGTTCATCAAGTAGTAACATGTCTGGTTTTTCAAGAAGTAGACGACAAATCGCAACACGACGACGTTCACCACCAGATAAGAATTCAATCTTCGCATCCCATTCAGGAAGACGAAGTGCATCAGCAGCACGCTCTAGAGCGGTTTCTAGGTTGTGACCATCTTTCGCTTGAATCAGTGCTTCTAGCTCACCTTGCTCTTTAGCAAGCGCGTCGAAATCGGCGTCTGGTTCTGCGTATGCAGCGTATACCGCATCAAGACGAGTCAGTGCGCCTGCAACATCAGAAACGGCTTCTTCAACAATCTCACGAACGGTTTTAGATTCGTCCAGTACAGGTTCTTGTGGCAGGTAGCCGACTTTCAAGCCAGTTTGCGCACGAGCTTCACCATCAATGTCTGTATCAAGGCCAGCCATGATGCGCAGTAGGGTGGATTTACCTGAACCATTGAGACCTAAAACACCGATTTTAGCGCCAGGAAAAAAACTAAGGGAAATGTCTTTTAGAATTTGACGTTTAGGTGGCACAGTTTTGCTCACCCGAGACATGGTATATACGTATTCAGCCATTGCCGATCGTTCCTAATGTTTGCAAATTATGAAGCGGACATTTTATACCAAACGCTACCATTTTGTTACCTTCTGGCGAGACTTTACGGTTTATGAACCGAGACTTTATGGTGAAAATTTGCGGGTATACATGCCTAGGTGGTGAAGTTGTATGCAGAAATAGTGTGTTTTTTCTGGGACCGATTGCACTAAAAGCCAATCGATATGCAAGTTTGGATATATTTACAATTTCTAGCTTTACATTCGAATGTGTATGAGTTGTTAATAGAGGCTACCTAATAACAATTCGCACAAGGGAATTGAGCGTATGACGCAAAACAAAGCGCGAACAATAGGGCCACACTCAGTATTGAGAAATACGCTAACGACGATAGCGAAAGTGATTTCTTCAAGCCTTCTTATGAGTGTCATGGTCAGTCATGGTGTCGCAGCAAAAACCGTTTCTGAACGGGAATTACAACGAGTGAACTATGAAAAAGCACAAGATTTATTAGATAAGAAAAAGGTGGAAGAGTACCAAGCTTTACGCAGTACGATTGCGACTTATCCTCTGACCCCTTACACCGACTATCGTGCATTTTTGGCTCAGCTGAGTAATAAGACACCCCCAGAAGTCGACAATTTTATTGAGAAAAACCGATTACTGCCGTTTTCATCTAGAATTCGAGCTCCTTACTTGGAAGTTTTAGCCAAGCAAGGCCAGTGGCAAACATTATTAACTTTTCAAACTCAGGAGCCTAAGGGCGAGAGTTACCAGTGTATTTATTATCATGCATTGTGGATGGATAACCAGAAAGAGGCCGCGTTTTCAGGCGCTGAGAAACTGTGGCTAAGTGGGCAAGGTATTGCAGACCAATGTGATCCTCTATTTGAGCAATGGGAAGAGGCAGGGCTTCGTAGTGACGCATTGATTTTAGATCGCATGTTGCTTGCGTTTGAAGCTCGGAACGGAAAGTTGATGACTTATTTGATGAAGTTACCAAAGTCTGATGCTGCTAAGAAACAAGCGGAAGCGATGAAAGCTCTGTATAGAAAGCCGGAGCGCGTCACTCAGTTTGCTAAGCAGCATGAGGCGTCGGATTTCTACCGTTCACAAACGGAATTCGCCTTTAAAAAACTTGCCCGTAAGGATGTCTCCGCAGCACAAAAAGCATTACCTCAAGTGGTTAACGCTCAGAAGTTCTCATCCCTAAAATCACAGCAACTCGCAGAATATGTGGCATTTCGATTAACCAATACTGATTCCGATGAGTTAGCGAAATGGAGAGATCAGGTTCTATTAAAAACAGAGCGGGTTGTCTTGCTAGAGAGAAGAGTTCGCTTAGCGATTCAGCATGCAGATTGGCAAGGTGTCCAGCGCTGGATTGCACGATTACCTGAGGTGAAGCAGAGCGCTATTCGATGGCAGTATTGGCAAGGGCGATCTGAGATTGAGCTTGGTGAGAAGGTAAAAGGGCAGCAGCGTTTAAAAAAGCTCGTTGGAAAACGTAACTTCTACAGTGTGGCTGCTGCAAACGCTATCAAGCAGTCGATAAACTACCCTACGACGACTCTTGTGTTAGATAAGGCGATGGTCAATCCTCATCGAATGGCGTTAGAGCGAATTCGAGAGCTTATTGATCTCGATAAAATTGCGGCCGCGAAAAGTGAATGGCGCTGGCTGCTTAGTTATGTATCGAGTGAAGAGAAAGAGATGTTAGCCGCGTATGCAGCAGTACAAGGTTGGCACCACTTAACGGTAACGGCCACGATCTCAGCTCGGATGTGGGATAACACGCATTTACGTTTCCCTATTGCTCACCGCTGGTGGTTTAATTTCTATGGTGAAAAGCACGACATAAACCCGATAACACTTATGTCATTAGCTCGTCAGGAGAGTGCGTTGGATATTGAAGCTCGTTCTCCTGTAGGTGCAAGAGGAATCATGCAGATTATGCCTGCAACGGCTAAATATACTGCGAAAAAGTACCGGATAAATTACCAAGGAAAAGATGACCTGTATGAAGTCGGTAAGAATATTGAAATAGGAAGCCACTACTTAGATGGTTTGCTAGAGCAATATGACCATAATAGAATTTTTGCTCTTGCGGCCTATAATGCGGGCCCTCACCGAGTGAAAACATGGCGAGCTCGAACGGGGGGAGAACTTGACGCTTACGCGTTTATTGAAGCGATACCGTTTAAAGAGACTCGTGGGTATGTGCAAAATATTTTGATGTTCGAGACCTACTATCGAGATATTTTAGGGGTAGAGGGAACCTTCTTGAGTGATGAAGAGAGTAACGAAAAATATTAATTTAAAAGTGGCGCTAAAACTTTACAATAGAGATAAGTAAGTAAAGGTGAAAACAATATGGCATCAGAACCAGAATATAGTGATTGGCAACAGTTAATGAGCTTAGTGAAAGAGGCGTCTGAGCAAGATCAGCAACAGATGTTACTTACCATGATGATGACTCCAGATGAAAGAGATGCTTTAGTGGCGAGAGTAAATATCTTCTGTGAGCTGTTAAAAGGAGATCTATCTCAGAGACAGATTAGCCAAATGCTCGGGGTGGGTATTGCAACAATCACTAGAGGTTCTAATGAATTGAAAAGTAAGTCAGAGGAAGAAAAAACGAAATTAGCAGAGTTGATCTTAACCAACAAGAACGCTTAGTTTTATCTTTCTATGATATAAAGTCTAAATATAAAAAGCACTCGTCAAGCGGCGAGTGCTTTTTGCTATCTTCCATTTGCTAGCATCTGTCTAACATCGTTTGTTCGTTTGCAGCATATTGTGGTACGAAGAATAAACGTGTATCGAGAGTTGCGAACTCGCTTACAGATTCGCAGGGAAGTGAGTAGGATTAGTGAACGGGATCAGTGCCAATATGAGCGCTTGGTGATAAACAGAGCTGCGAGTCAATTGGTCTTGAGTCAGCAAGCTAATTGCCCCGCCTTTCTGCTTAATATTATCCGTTGAAAACACTTCATCCATTACGTCGCCTAGCTCATTTGCTGTTTTTAGTTTCTCAATGACTTCAGGCGGCAACATCAAACTGGCTGAGCGAGACTCACCTCGATGAGTCGCTGATTCAATCACCATCCACGCAAAAGTTACACTGCCCTCAATTCCCGCTTCTAAACCAACAAAGTAGTCAGCATTCGAATTAATTTGTTTCGCATTGCGTACTCGATTAAGGGCTCCATCATGAGTCTCTTGATCCGTCATTGGTTGATCAGCCACTTCGCTTGCTACGCTGACACCTTCAAACTCAAAAGTTTCAGTAGGGAAGGCGGCTTGAAATGCACTTTTGACCGCATTGATTTTTGCAGGGTTAAGAGAGGTGATAATTACGGTTTTCATGACAGGTTTAGAGTCCTTTTAGCTGTTGATACCAAATCGATAGCTGATCAATATCCATTGGTTTTCCAAAATAGTAGCCTTGCATAAAGTCACATTGTTGATCTGCAAGCCATTCATGCATCTCTTGGGTTTCAATGCCTTCAGCCGTTACGGTTTTAGACTGCGCATGGCACAACTCAATAAGTGGTTTGATTACGTTCTGATTATTCGTTGCGACTAACGTTTCTAAAAAGAGTCGATCGAACTTAATCTTTTGTACAGGGTATTGCACAAGTTGAGTTATCGAAGTATAGCCTGAACCAAAATCATCAATGGCGAGGTTGTAGCCTAATTTGGATAATTTATACAGTAGTGGGAACCCTTTTGAATCTGCTGCAAAAGTTTCCGTTATTTCAAAGTCGATCAAATGGCGTGGAATACCATATTGTTGAGCGTGCTCTTCGATAAACATGGCTAGTTTTGTACTACTAAGCTCAGCTGAAGATAAGTTAATCGACAACTGAACAGGAGTATCAAACGCTGTTTGTAATTGATCAAAGCGAGCAAAAGATTGTGCGATTACCCAGCGGTCAATCTCTTCAAATAACCCCGTTTGTTCTGCAATGGGAATGAATTCATCAGGTGAAATGAACCCAAGTTGTTCGGAATGCCACCTCAACAGAGCTTCAACACCAATCACTTCAGTACCTTGAGTATTTAGGTAGGGCATAAATACGAGGCTGAACTCATCGATATATTGATGAGCTCTTAATGCTCGTTCGATATTCGAGCGTCGCTGAACTATTTTATCGAGGTCAAGAGAGTAGTGAGCGAATTGGTTTTTACCCGCACGCTTCGCTTGATACATGGCAGTATCAGCATTCGATAAGAGTTTTTCAATATGGTCACCATCCAAAGGATAAGTGGCGACGCCAATACTTGCGGTGATCGGAAAACTACCAAATTCAGATTTAAACCCGCCCTGAAGAGGCGCTAAAATTTGCTCAGCGAAGGCTTTTGCGGCATCTTTAAAGTTATTTGGTGAGCAGATAAAGATGGCAAATTCATCACCAGATAGGCGTGAAGCAAGGCTCTTGGTCCCATATTGATGGCTAAAATCATCACATAAGCGAGTCACTTGTTCAGCAAATTCAACCAGCAAAGAGTCACCCACCTGATGTCCATATTGGTCATTAACGAACTTGAAGTTATCCAAATCAATATACAGGACCCATATATTACAACTTGCTAATGGGGAGCTAAGTATACTATTCGCGTAATTCTGAAACTGATGACGGTTCGCAAGCTTGGTTAGGTGATCGTTTTCAGCTAATGTTTTGGTTTTTCGATACGTATTATCGAGTTCGTTATACATGTCATAGAAGCGTGTGGATAACCGTCCCATCTCATCATTGGTATTGAGTGGTTGGATATTGTCACGCTGTTTTTTTTCAACTTGTTGGAGTTGCTTATCTAAACGAGTTATTGGATTTATCACATAACGGTAGAGAAGAATAAGTAGCAACAATACCGTTATTAATGCCGAAATCCCAAAAGATAGAATAAGTTGACGCCAAATATCTTGCAGCTTGTTATTGAGAATAAATTGAGCAGGATCGACCGTGATGTATAAATCATTGGCGAGTTTAATAGACTGAGTGAGTCCTTTGTTGGTATTAATTGGCTCGGAAGATGCGAAGATGCTGGTTTGGTTATCAAACTCGATCTGTCTTCGAAGCGTATTGAATTTGTCTAATGAAACGGATACGACGACGAAAAAAATATCGTCTTGTTGTTTAATCAGTGGACGAGCAATGGTTCTTTTGTCTAGTACTTCATAGCGAACTAGCATACCGTCACCTTGAGAACTTAAGACATAATTGATGTTCGAAGCGGCCAATGATGTTTGGTATTTCTGTTTTACATGGTGAAGTATCGCAGGATCAATTTCAGCGAAAGGATCGGTGCTATTTTCAGCATAATAAAGGAGATCTTGATTGCTATCTAGGATCGCCAAAGAAGAGAAGCTACTGTCTCCTGCTTGCAATACTTTTATGGTTTCTTGCAAATTTTCTATGAGCTCAAGCTCACGATATGGATTTTGTGCATTAAGAAAGTATTGCCGAATGATGTCACTCTTGGTCAAGGTGTAGGCGTAGCTGTTTAGAAATGAGCGAGCTTGACGAAAATGACCTGCCAACTTTTCCATATTGAGCTGTAAATAACTGTCTTCTCGTTTAATAAGAGCATCCTTTTGGCTAGCGTAAATAATATAGCTAGAGGCTGCGGCACTAATGATTATTACAGGTGCGATTAAAAGAAGTATACGTTTACTTAACTTCATAACGAATAAATACAAGTTACCTTATTTGGGGAATGTAATACCATGCTGTTGGTAGGTCTTAGCACTTGGTTTATAAAATAATAGCACTCTAAGCTAATGAAAGTACGGTTTTATTCTCATCTGAATGGTGAATACTTATTCTATTTGGCTACTATGTTCTTTGATTATGGCGTTGCGTATCCGGCTTCTAAGCGTCATCGATGCATTGTCCTGTGTTGAATAAAATTGTGAGCGTTGGATGATGCTCATATCTGGATAGAGTGATTGAGAGTGGTCACCTTCGGCTTCTAGTAATGTGATTGCTTTAGAGTTTGTGGTGGAATTGCCAAGTTCTCTCGCATTTATCGCTGCAATGTTTGGACGATGCAAAAAATTAATAAATGAGAGCGCCAGTTGAGGTTTTTTTGATGACTTCAAAACCGCTAAGCAATCGACCCATAATACTGTTCCCTCTTTTGGAACGGTATAGCCCCACTGGTAGTGAGAACCTAAATGATTGAGTACCTGCGTATCCCCGCTATAGGCGAGAGCTAAATGAATGTTCGCCATTTCTTGGGGGTTATGCATTAAGTAAGTCAAAATATACTCATAGGTTCTGACGAATGGAATTTGCTGTTGAAGCTCAGCATAGACTTGAGTTAAGTCTTCCTTATTGGATTCATGGATAGACAAGCCTCTTAAAAATAGAGAGGGCATCAACATATCGCTATAGTCTGCCAGCATGCCAATATTCCGCTGTTGCATATTTTTGGAATAAGATTGCGGATAGAGTAAAGCACGCCATGTATTCGGTGGTATCGGGTAGATGTCTTTACGGTAAATTAACCCTAAAGTCCCCCAGAAATAGGGCACGGCGTTGGAACTGCACTGATTCTTCCAAATTTTTGGTACGTAGGACAAATTGGTTAAACTGTCCGTGGTTGTTAGGTCTAATAACTTGTTATTGCGGGTAAAGTTACGAGTCGCGACTTCATCGAGTACAGCAATATCAACCTCATTCCCTTGCAGTTGATTGATAATTCGATCTCTGTCGGTGTCACTATCAAAATAGATCTGCTTTATTTTGACATTGGTTTCCTGTTCCCATAAATCAATCACCGGTTCAGATAGGTAATATTGCCAGTTAAAAATGGTGAGTGTTTGTGGATCTTCTTGAGCGTAAGCTTTACCAGTATGCAAAAATATGACAAGCAAACAGTTGATTGCTGTAAAGAATGATTTCATTTAGTTCCCTATATCAACACGGTTCGTTACAGAAAAAATTGTCTGCTTATCTCGTTATTTACGTTTTTATTATTTACGTACCTACGAAAGTTACGTTGTGTAGGCTACGCAAGTTTCACCTGAGTCGGTTTTACATTTTCGCTAGGGTAGCAGCCTAAAACTTTCAGGTGGCGAGTTATTTTGGTTAACTCCACAATCGCTTGTTGCATCTCTATAGAGTCTAGGTGAGATTCTAAATCGACATAAAACATCTCTTCCCATGGGTTGCCCATGATTGGTCGTGACTCTAATTTATTCATGTTAATGCCATAACGCTGTAGCACCAGTAGCGTCTCAACTAGAGAGCCCGCCTGTTGTGACGTCGACATGATGAGCGTTGTCTTTGCCGGGATCTGCGGTGAAACTTCAACGGGTTTACGAGCAACCACAATGAATCGTGTATGGTTTTCAGTTTGATTGGCGATGTTGCCTTGAATGGATTGCAATCCATACAGCTTGCCACTTGATGAGTTTCCAATCGCGGCCACATCGGTGCGATTTAACTCTTTTACTTTTTGCATCGCATCGGCTGTGCTCACGCATGACTCTAATTTCACGCCTTTCATCCTGCTCAAGAACTCACTGCATTGTTGGTGCGGCTGAGGGTGTGAGTAGAGGGTTTTAATTTGTTCGATTCGGATCTCTTCTGTTGCAACAAGGCAGTGCTCAATGGGTTGGGTGAGTTCGCCAACAATATACAAAGTGGTGTGCTGCAGAAGGTCATAGACTTCATTAATTGAGCCTGAGCTGGTGTTCTCTATTGGCAACACTCCGTAATCAGCGTGGCCAGACTCTACGGTATTGGCGACATCTTTAAAGTGATCGCAATTGAGCTCAACAAGCTCCATATTTTTACGGCTGAAATATTCACGGCTTGCAAGGTGTGAATACGATCCTTTTGAACCAAGAAACGCTACTCGGGCTAAAGGTTTTCTATTTTGAGGATTCGCTAAATTTTGTAAGTAAGATTGTTGCAGCAATACGGAGTCTTCAATAATGGTATGAAAAAGCTTAGTGATGTATTGAGCATCAAGATCATACTTATTTTTGCCGTTGTTGATTAATTTGACTAACAGTTGCTGTTCGCGAGAAGCGTCGCGTACTGGTTTGGATGTTTCTACTTTGCTTTTAGCAACTTCAATACTGAGTTTACGGCGTTCTGAGAATAGGCTCAGAAGTTGGTCATCAAGTTCATTGAGTCGTAAACGGATCTCATCAAGAGAGATATGGCTGTCAGTCATTAAAATTGTCCTTATAAAAAAGCCCCCCATTTTGGGAGGCTTCTGTTCGTTTTTGACTTTTCTTTCGAAAACGAGTTCGCCCCCAGTTATGGAAGAAAAAATAAGTCAAAAAAGAACAGTTGTTTGGTATGCATAAATAGTAATTTATCGCTGAATGTTTAAACACAATAAGCAAGCAGGGATAAGGCGTCAAGCAAAAAAATAGCGCCCGTAGGCGCTATCTTAAATCCTTATTTTTTATTCGACTTCTTCAGCTTCTTCTATCTCAGGTTTTTCAGAACGACGAGCTTCTGGTTTGTGGCGTAGTTTATTCAGTTGGCGTTCTAGTTTTTGTTCTACTTCATTAACCGCTTTATATAGATCTTCGTTTACAGCGGAAGCAACAAGTTGTCCTTTAGGAACCGTGATAATAGCCTCGAATTTTTTCTGTTTATTTGGCTCTTCGCTAAAGCTTGTTTGACAACCAATGATGTCTACTTGCCACTTCTCTAGTTTCTTAAATTTAGCTTCAATGTGCTCACGAATTGCAGAGGTGATGTCGATGTTTTTACCAGTGATTTGTACTTTCATATTGAGTTTTCCTCTGTGTCATCCCTCATGGGTTAACTCCAGATTACGGATATAAAGCTAAATAAATGTGATGTAGATCACTCTTTGGTGCGGATTATAGGGCGGTGAAATTAAATGTGATCTTACGCAAATCTTTCTTTATTTTCTGCTGAAATACCTTGTTATCAAAAAAAAACAAGATAGATTGGTAAGGGTAATACGCTGAAAACTCATCATTTTTGGGGAGTTTTTACAGCCTGAATATTTTGATGATGAATAAACGCTCAGAGCCTAAATGTGATACAGATTCACTGATGCTCATAAGTTATACATTTGAATGTTAAAATGCCGCTCGTCATTTGATTGAGCGGCATTTTTGCATTTCAGTCATTGTAGCTTGATTACTATGGAGACATGTCCATAAACCTCACTTGGTTATCCTTCAAAAGTACTGCATTTCCTTTATCTCGTACTTTTTGAATGGCAGCGAGTTGTTTGTATACCACGTAATATCGATTGATGTTGGCAACATAATGAACGGGCTCCCTTCCGATGTTACGTCGGGCAATCACTTCTACATTTTTAAACCACACATTAGGATCATAACCATGCTTTAGAGCTAGTTTGCGGATTCGTCTAATTTGAGCTGGCCCCGCATTATAGGCTGCTAACGAAAAATAGATTTGATCATCAACACTCATGTCATTATCTGAAAAATAGCGATCTTTAATAAATCTCATATATTTCACCCCAGCATGAATATTATTCTCTAATTGATAGATGTCTGGAATGTTGACATAAGGATCTTTTGCGGTACTTGGGAGCACTTGCATAATACCGACTGCGCCTCGGTGCGACACTTTACTTTGGTCTAACCCGGACTCCTGATATGCCTGTGCTGAGATCATTAGCGGTTCAAATTCATATTGACTTGAGTATTGGCTGAAGAGCTCTGATATATGATTAAGTTTGGCGATTTTCTTTGGATTTAAAGCACGACTTAGCCATCGAGTGTTGTCTATATATTTGTCATAAATAACGTTGCCCAGAAGTGTGCCCGATTTTGCAGTCTTGATGTATTTATTGAGTGTCGCTTTGAGCTTTGGGCTGTTTTGGCGTAGTGCCCATGCTATCTCACCATTTTCTCTTAGTGGGAGTTGCGGATGAATTTGGATATTTTCCATCACATTAAGCCATAACTTAGTTTTATGACTATCTAAGATAGTGGCATTAATGTACCCCTGGTTCACCATTTCGATAAGTTCATAATCCTGTAGCGTCTCTTCAATGAACTGAACGGTGACAGGGGCCAAACCTTGCTGGTCGAGTTTTTGATTGATAACTTGAAGGCTTTCAAAATAACTAGAGCTGGCTCGCACCCAAACCTCTTTACCACTGAGTTGTTCGATAGCGGTTATTTGAGGATGATCTTTGTTGGTAACGATGATCTCTTGGATATTGTTGATAACAGGGTTACTGAAATCGATAATTTCTAACCGCTTGTCGGTGATGGTTAAATTGGCGACTGCCACATCACCGTAGCCGCTAGTCAGTGAGGGTAATAAATCATCACGTTGAACTGGAATAATTTGAACATTTAAATATTGAGACTGTTT
Organism: Vibrio genomosp. F6; assembly: GCF_005146325.1. NCBI lineage: Bacteria > Pseudomonadati > Pseudomonadota > Gammaproteobacteria > Vibrionales > Vibrionaceae > Vibrio > Vibrio genomosp. F6. Next base: position 51,702 of record NZ_SYUT01000013.1, read on the forward strand.
TTTAAGTTGTTTCTCAAAGTGGTATAGCATTTCAGCAATGATGCCTTTCGGCTTTCCTGCTTCAACATAGTAAAAACCTAGATCAGCAGAGACAAGAACTCGTATGACATTCCGTTTTGATAGACGATCAAAGTCGCCCACATACGGTTCTTTGCTCAAAGGCGATAGCTCTAAAGCGAGTCCTTTGGGAGGAATGAATATCGTGATAACGAGCAGTAAAAGTAATTTTTTCACATCAACCTCCATGTTGATACTTTGTTAAATCATTACATTTATCATACGTATTGAACAACTATCCAGCAAGTTTGTCAGTCGATAGACATAAAAAAGCCGCTTAATAATTAAGCGGCTTAACAGTGTCATTCAACGAGTTTAAGTTAAATTGGATTTAATTCTATCAACGCTTCTGTTCGTGCTATGGCGTCTTCCAACCCTAACTCTTTATAAGCTTGAAGCTGAATATTGAGTGATTTTCGGGCAGCTACTGTATCTGGATAGGTTTTTTGTAGCTCTTGGCAGCGATTGATCGCAGCAATCCATGCTTCACGGCGTAAGTAAAAATCAGCGGTTGCTAAATCATATTCAGCAAGACGATTTTTTAAAGCGAACATGCGTTTTTGTGCATCTTCTGCGTAAGGGCTTTCAGGACTACGTTGTAATAGCTTTTTAAAATCAGCAAACGCTAATTTCACTGGCTCTGGATCGCGATCTGAACGGTCAATGCTAAATAGGTCATGCATGAAGTTTCGGTCTTGAGCCATGTGTGTCAAACCACGCATGTACAGTACCCAGTCCGCCTTCTCATGTGTCGGGTTTAGGCGAAGGAAGCGAGAAATCGTGGCTAAACCTAGAGCGAGATCATCGTTTTTGTAATAAGCATAAATAAGATCAAGTTGAACCTGTTCAGAGTATGCTCCAAATGGATAACGAGAGTCTAACGCTTCAAGTTTTTCTATTGCAGTAAACCAACTACCACTTTGTAATGATATTTGCGCTTCTGAATAGAGCTCTGATGGTGGCACATCAGGTACAATTTCTTCACTACTAGAACATCCAGCCAGCAGTGATATAGCTAATAAGCCTGATAAAGTTTGGCGTTTCATGTCAGGAGTCGATTCCTTGAATTTAAATATTTCGTAAGCTTCCGTTACTTTCTTATCAGTAACAGATACAATGATGCAATTGTCCTATTCTATCCATAGTCATGGGTATTAGTCTCACGGTTTTTAAAAAAGTTCGATATGGCTCAGCAGATCACACTAACAGATACAGTAAAAGACAGCCAACTTGGTCAACGTTTAGACCAAGCAGTAGCTGAACTTTTCTCAGATTTTTCCCGCTCGCGTGTAAAAGAGTGGATTTTAGACAGCAAAATCCAAGTCGATGGCGTTGTTATAACTAAACCACGTATCAGAGTTATGGGCGGTGAAGAGATCATCGTACATGCTGAACTTGAAGACGAAGAGCGTTGGGAAGCACAAGATATTGCACTAGATATTGTTTATGAAGATGACGACATCTTGGTAATCAATAAGCCTCGTGGTCTTGTCGTTCACCCTGGTGCAGGTACTCCTGATGGTACGGTATTAAATGCGTTGTTATTCCATTATCCACAAATTGCTGAAGTGCCACGTGCTGGTATTGTGCATCGTCTGGATAAAGATACGACAGGTTTGATGGTGGTTGCGAAAACCGTACCAGCACAAACTCGTTTAGTTCGTGCTTTGCAGAAACGTCGTATTACCCGTGAATATGAAGCGATTGCGATTGGTAAAATGACCGCTGGTGGCATGATAGAAAAGCCGATTGGCCGTCATACTACGAAACGTGTTCTTATGGCCGTTAATGAAATGGGTAAACCTGCGGTAACTCACTACCGTGTTGCGGAGCATTTCCGTGAGCATACTCGTATTCGTTTACGTCTAGAGACAGGTCGTACTCACCAAATTCGTGTACATATGTCTTACCTTCAATATCCTTTATTAGGTGATATTGCTTACGGCGGTAGAGCTCGCATCCCTAAAGATGCCTCTCAAGAGTTGACTGACATGATCCGTGGGTTTGATCGCCAAGCGTTACATGCGGTCATGCTTAAGTTTGATCATCCAGTAACGGATGAGACAATGGAGTTTCATGCTCCCGTGCCTGACGATATGATCGAAATGGCAGAAGCGTTACGTGTTGATGCGAAAGAAAACTTCTCTGAAGATATTTAATGAAGTTAATCATCCCTCAGTGGAGTGCACCTAAAAATATTAAAGCTTTCAGTTCGACTCGCTTCGATGGCGTGTCGAATGGGGTATATAAAGGCTTAAATTTAGGTACTCATGTGGGGGATGATGAATCTATCGTTATTCAGAACCGTAATAGGTTAGTTAAGCACTCGAATATGCCGTCTAACCCAATATGGTTGAATCAAACACACTCGACAACCGTATTGAATATAGGCTCTCCTACTGAGTCAATTTTAGATGCTGATGGGCTATTTACCCAGCAGCCTAATGTTGTTTGCTCTGCTATGACGGCAGATTGCCTCCCTGTGTTATTAACGAATACTCAAGGTTCACAAGTCGCAGCTGTTCATGCTGGTTGGCGTGGATTAGCTAATGGTATTTTAGAAAATGCAGTAGAAAAGTTTGATGGTGAAGTTATTGCTTGGCTTGGCCCTGCGATAGGAAAAAATGCGTTTGAAGTTGGTGATGATGTTGTGAATGCATTCGTTGAGTTTGATGAGCATGCTATTGAGGCTTTTCAACCTCAATCTCAACCTCAAGCAAATAAATATTTAGCGGATATTGGGTTGCTTGCTACGCAAAGATTAAATCGAGCTGGTGTTCAATCTGTCTTTAACAGCAATCTATGTACGTATCGCGACGCAGATAGTTTTTATTCTTATCGACGTGATGGTATTACCGGTCGCCAGGCCGCCTTTATCTGGATTGAATAAAACGTCATTTCTCAGAATTTAACCTCCAAAATTTGATTGCCAATAACTTATTGCTGAAAGGCACTCTTTTCCTCTTGAAAATCTCCATTATCGTATCCATCTTTGTTTATAAGAATTATCTCATTGAGGTATGGAGATAGATATGCGCCTTGATCGTTTTACAAGTAAATTCCAAATAGCAATTTCTGATGCTCAGTCATTGGCCTTAGGTCGAGATCATCAATATATAGAACCTGTTCACCTTATGGTATCGCTGCTTAACCAAGATGGTAGTGCGATTCGTCCACTCCTAACGATGTTAGACATCGATATTGTTCAGCTTCGTTCAAAATTAAGCGAAATGCTCGACAGAGTGGCAAAAGTGAGTGGTATCGGTGGTGATGTTCAGCTGTCTAGTGCCATGGGTGTGCTATTTAACCTGTGCGATAAGGTAGCCCAGAAGCGACAAGATAGTTTTATATCTTCTGAAATCTTTCTTCTAGCAGCCATTGAAGATAGAGGCCCGCTTGGCAAGTTACTAAAAGAACTAGGACTCACAGAGTTAAAGCTTTCTCAAGCGATTGAGCAGATCCGTGGTGGTCAAAAAGTCGATGATCAAAATGCCGAAGATAAAAGACAAGCATTAGAGAAATTCACGATAGATCTTACTGAGCGTGCGGAACAAGGAAAACTTGATCCTGTAATTGGTAGAGATGATGAAATTCGTAGAACGATACAAGTATTACAGCGCCGAACTAAGAATAATCCGGTCATTATTGGTGAACCTGGCGTGGGTAAAACTGCGATTGTCGAAGGGTTAGCGCAACGCATTATTAATAATGAGGTTCCAGAAGGTCTTCGCGGTCGTCGAGTACTTTCTCTTGATATGGGTTCATTGGTTGCTGGGGCGAAATATCGAGGTGAGTTTGAAGAGCGCCTAAAATCGGTACTCAATGAGCTATCAAAAGAAGAAGGTAACATCATTCTTTTCATTGATGAGCTTCATACCATGGTCGGTGCAGGTAAAGGCGAAGGCTCTATGGATGCAGGGAATATGCTAAAACCTGCACTCGCTCGTGGTGAACTGCACTGTGTTGGGGCGACAACCTTAGATGAATATCGTAAGTACCTTGAGAAAGATCCTGCATTAGAGCGCCGTTTTCAAAAAGTAATTGTTGATGAACCGAGCGTAGAAGATACCGTCGCTATTTTACGTGGTTTAAAAGAACGTTATGAGCTTCATCATCATGTGGAAATCACTGATCCAGCCATCGTATCGGCAGCAAGTTTATCGCATCGCTATGTGTCGGATCGCCAATTACCAGATAAAGCGATCGATTTAATCGATGAAGCAGCATCGAGTATCCGAATGCAAATAGACTCAAAACCAGAGTCACTCGATAAATTAGAACGAAAAATTATTCAACTGAAGATAGAGCAGCAAGCACTATTTAACGAACATGATGACGCAAGTGAGAAGCGTCTAAACACGATTAACTCTGAGTTGAAAGTGAAAGAGCGTGATTTTGCTGAACTAGAAGAGGTGTGGAATGCAGAAAAAGCCGCTCTTTCTGGAACGCAGCATATAAAATCTGAGCTCGAACAAGCTCGAATGGATATGGATTTTGCTCGTCGTGCGGGCGATTTAAATCGGATGTCTGAGTTACAGTACGGGAGAATTCCAGAGTTAGAGAAGCAACTAGATTTAGCGACTCAAGCTGAAATGCAGGAGATGACGCTACTCAGAAATAAAGTGACAGACGCTGAAATTGCAGAAGTATTATCGAAACAGACTGGCATTCCTGTCTCTAAGATGTTGGAAGCGGAAAAAGAGAAGCTTCTTCGCATGGAAGAGGTATTACATAAACGAGTTATTGGTCAGGTTGAAGCGGTTGAGGCTATATCTGATGCGATTCGTCGTAGCCGTGCAGGTTTGTCCGATCCAAACAAGCCAATAGGTTCATTTTTATTTTTGGGGCCAACAGGGGTAGGTAAAACTGAACTTTGCAAAACATTAGCCAACTTTATGTTCGATAGTGAAGACGCCATGATTCGAATTGATATGTCTGAGTTTATGGAGAAGCACTCTGTTGCGCGTTTAGTTGGAGCACCTCCAGGATATGTAGGATATGAAGAAGGCGGCTATATAACCGAAGCCGTTCGTCGTAAACCATATTCTGTCATTTTACTTGATGAAGTAGAGAAAGCTCACCCTGATGTCTTTAATATATTACTCCAAGTATTGGATGATGGTCGATTAACTGACGGACAAGGTCGTACCGTTGATTTCCGAAATACTGTGGTGATCATGACATCGAACCTAGGTTCAGATCGTATTCAAGATAATTTTTCGGTTCTAGATTATTCAGGAATAAAACACGAAGTTATGGAAGTGGTTAATAAACATTTCCGACCAGAGTTTCTAAACCGAGTAGATGAAACGGTCGTATTCCATCCGTTAGGCAAAGAGCATATTAAATCTATCGCTTCTATTCAGCTTGATAGATTGGCTCATCGAATGGAAGAGAGTGGATATGAGCTTGAAGTGTCAAATAAAGCATTGGAATTAATTGCTGAAGTAGGGTTTGACCCAGTATTTGGTGCTCGTCCACTCAAGAGGGCGATTCAACAGAGTGTCGAAAATCCATTGGCTAAGGCAATATTGGCTGGAAAAATAGATTCAGATAAAAAAGTACAGCTCTTAGTAAGCAAAGATAAAATTGTAGCTCATCAAGCATAATTAATATTACGGCATTAAATAAAGGGGATTCTTACCCATTTATGGCCTATTTTTCATCGCTCTGGTTGAATTCTAGCCGAACCGACTGTGGGGAATGATTTATTTGGTTTTTACCCTTGCCTTTGATGACCAACTGCCTATAATGCGCCTCCGTTGACAGGGAAACTTATCTTAGTTTCAATGTTCAACTGAGGCAGCCAAGTTAAGATAAAAAGTGTTTGACACAATGACTTATCTAGCTAAAATGGCCGTCCGTTTTGAGCAAAGCTCGAAACAAGCTCTTTAACAATTTAGACCTATCAATCTGTGTGGGCACTCGTTGATGATAATCACTAGTTTCGTACTGTTTGTTTTCGCTTTTTAAAGCGAAAGTAAATTAAG
>NZ_SYUT01000013.1:58648-60283 GCF_005146325.1 Vibrio genomosp. F6
TAGTTTTGAAGTCAGTATTCATTGAGCCGCATCTTAGGATGCAAAAAACTTTAATTGAAGAGTTTGATCATGGCTCAGATTGAACGCTGGCGGCAGGCCTAACACATGCAAGTCGAGCGGAAACGAGAAGTAGCTTGCTACTTCGGCGTCGAGCGGCGGACGGGTGAGTAATGCCTAGGAAATTGCCCTGATGTGGGGGATAACCATTGGAAACGATGGCTAATACCGCATAATGCCTTCGGGCCAAAGAGGGGGACCTTCGGGCCTCTCGCGTCAGGATATGCCTAGGTGGGATTAGCTAGTTGGTGAGGTAATGGCTCACCAAGGCGACGATCCCTAGCTGGTCTGAGAGGATGATCAGCCACACTGGAACTGAGACACGGTCCAGACTCCTACGGGAGGCAGCAGTGGGGAATATTGCACAATGGGCGCAAGCCTGATGCAGCCATGCCGCGTGTATGAAGAAGGCCTTCGGGTTGTAAAGTACTTTCAGTCGTGAGGAAGGTGGTGTTGTTAATAGCAGCATCATTTGACGTTAGCGACAGAAGAAGCACCGGCTAACTCCGTGCCAGCAGCCGCGGTAATACGGAGGGTGCGAGCGTTAATCGGAATTACTGGGCGTAAAGCGCATGCAGGTGGTTCGTTAAGTCAGATGTGAAAGCCCGGGGCTCAACCTCGGAACTGCATTTGAAACTGGCGGACTAGAGTACTGTAGAGGGGGGTAGAATTTCAGGTGTAGCGGTGAAATGCGTAGAGATCTGAAGGAATACCAGTGGCGAAGGCGGCCCCCTGGACAGATACTGACACTCAGATGCGAAAGCGTGGGGAGCAAACAGGATTAGATACCCTGGTAGTCCACGCCGTAAACGATGTCTACTTGGAGGTTGTGGCCTTGAGCCGTGGCTTTCGGAGCTAACGCGTTAAGTAGACCGCCTGGGGAGTACGGTCGCAAGATTAAAACTCAAATGAATTGACGGGGGCCCGCACAAGCGGTGGAGCATGTGGTTTAATTCGATGCAACGCGAAGAACCTTACCTACTCTTGACATCCAGAGAAGCCAGCGGAGACGCAGGTGTGCCTTCGGGAACTCTGAGACAGGTGCTGCATGGCTGTCGTCAGCTCGTGTTGTGAAATGTTGGGTTAAGTCCCGCAACGAGCGCAACCCTTATCCTTGTTTGCCAGCGAGTAATGTCGGGAACTCCAGGGAGACTGCCGGTGATAAACCGGAGGAAGGTGGGGACGACGTCAAGTCATCATGGCCCTTACGAGTAGGGCTACACACGTGCTACAATGGCGCATACAGAGGGCAGCAAGCTAGCGATAGTGAGCGAATCCCAAAAAGTGCGTCGTAGTCCGGATTGGAGTCTGCAACTCGACTCCATGAAGTCGGAATCGCTAGTAATCGTAGATCAGAATGCTACGGTGAATACGTTCCCGGGCCTTGTACACACCGCCCGTCACACCATGGGAGTGGGCTGCAAAAGAAGTGGGTAGTTTAACCTTTCGGGGAGGACGCTCACCACTTTGTGGTTCATGACTGGGGTGAAGTCGTAACAAGGTAGCCCTAGGGGAACCTGGGGCTGGATCACCTCCTTATATACGAAGATTTTCACGATGAGTACCCACACAGATTGA
>NZ_SYUT01000121.1:0-237 GCF_005146325.1 Vibrio genomosp. F6
GCTCTTTAACAATTTGGAAAGCTGACTGATTTGATTACTTACGAGTAACTCAAATCAAATTTAAAAGTTCTCAATGTTTATCTTTATTGATAAACACACAAACACATTCAAGTGTCTTGTATTCGGAACAATGTTTACATTGTTCCATTATTGAGTCCGGCAAACAGTCATTGAGAATTAACCCTTCTTAATGACAACCAAAAACCTTGGTTAGTTGTCATACACAAGACCCTTTCG
>NZ_SYUT01000122.1:0-236 GCF_005146325.1 Vibrio genomosp. F6
CTCTTTAACAATTTGGAAAGCTGACTGATTTGATTACTTACGAGTAACTCAAATCAAATTTAAAAGTTCTCAATGTTTATCTTCATTGATAAACACACAAACACATTCAAGTGTCTTGTATTCGGAACAATGGTTACATTGTTCCATTATTGAGTCCGGCAAACAGTCATTGAGAATTAACCCTTCTTAATGACAACCAAAAACCTTGGTTAGTTGCCATACACAAGACCCTTTCG
>NZ_SYUT01000123.1:0-674 GCF_005146325.1 Vibrio genomosp. F6
GAGTCACTCTTAAATTGTTGTTAGTTGCCCTTACCCAAGGCTAGTGCTAACATTTGTGCACACGAAAACTTAGGAGCCATTCATGGATACTAGAATTCAATTCCGTATTGATGACGAAATTAAACGCTTAGCTCAACAAATGGCGGAGAGCCAAGGTCGTACACTTAGCGATGCTTGCCGCGAGCTTACAGAGCAAATGGCGGAGCAACAACGAAAAACATTATCTCATGACTCTTGGATAACTGAACAAGTAAACTTAGCATTTGAGAAATTCGACTCCGGGAAAGCTACATTTGTTGACCATGACTCAGCAAAAACTCGAATGGCTGAACGAAAAGCTAAAATTCGCAATCGAGGCCATCAATGATTTTATGGGAAGAAGAATCATTGAATGATCGTGAGAAAATATTTGAATTTCTTTATGACTTCAACCCTGACGCAGCTGAAAAGACTGACGAAATCATTGAAGATAAAGTTGAAAACTTACTTGAACAACCTTTAATGGGTGTTCAACGAGATGGTATTCGAGGCCGATTACTAATTATCCCCGAAATCTCTATGATCATTTCATACTGGGTCGATGGTTCAATTATTCGTGTAATGCGAGTTCTACATCAAAAGCAAAAATTTCCTGCAAACTAATAGCTTCGCAGGGCAACTAACGCCGCGTTAAG
>NZ_SYUT01000124.1:0-322 GCF_005146325.1 Vibrio genomosp. F6
ATCGAAAATCCTAGAAGGTGCGATTGCTCAATTTGCCGAAGAAAAGGCGCAATTGTTGGTTCCGTCGATTTGAGTGGTATTAGAATCGTTGAAGGACAAGAGTTTCTGAAGTTGTATCAATTTAACACGAATACAGCGAAACATTACTTCTGTTCAAATTGTGGTATTTATACTCATCACCAACGTCGCTCAAATCCCACAGAATATGGTTTCAATATTGGCTGTCTTGAGGGCGTAAATCCATTTGATTTAGGTGATGTAGTTACAAACGACGGGGTTAATCATCCAGCCGATAGTACTGCTTCATAACAAACAATTTAAG
>NZ_SYUT01000124.1:1054-2488 GCF_005146325.1 Vibrio genomosp. F6
CAATTTAAGAGTGACTCCTAACGCTTGGCGAGTTCACTCCGGTTTGAAATTTGTGTTTACGGTGCAATGGTTTAGTTTGGGTGTTATAGCGTTGTCGCACCTTAATTGGGCGTTATAACTACTTGTTGAATTAATCAATTACCGGAGGGTTTATGGAGCCTTGGAGTTCTTTTGCTACAATTTTGGGTTTGATTTCTGCGTTTAAAGCTGAGGGTCGAGCTCGTGATGGTGATGAATATAATGATCTCGTACAATGGCTTGCTGATAAAAGGCATAACTCTTTAGTTGAAGAGCTGAACAATAATCAAGTTCTGTCGCTACAGATTAAGCTTTTATTAAATCGAAACCATGAAGAAGTGCTAGCAAGCTTATCAAAATTAGATAACCTTTTAATGCAAGTCGCCTCTCAGGTTGAAGGCTTTCAAGGTATTGTAAAAGCGATAGAACCTACAATCGAACTATCTGAACAATCTATTGATATTCTTCGACAGTTCGAATCTTCCGGCGCATCTAAATTTTTAGAAGTTAAAGCTCTTAAAGATACTACATACATGTTTCTAGACGCTTCAGGGAACTTGAGTATCAGCGAGCCTCGCTTTATCGAAGATGATCTTGAGCAGCTATGCCGCCTTGGGTTGCTGTTACCGGATTACAATAGTAAAGGTGACCGCATCTTTAAAATTACTAGGTTAGCTATTTCTTTTCTGGATGGGGTGAAAAAGTAGTTATAACAAAGCATTTAAGAGTGATTCTCAACGCTTGGCAGTTTCGCTCCGCTCAAGTATAGCCAAGCGTCGCTCACACCTTAATGCGGCGTTATGTGCCGTAATGGTATCTAACTTGAGCAATGAGGATCGTGTCCTCTTGATATTTGTACACAATCCTGTGTTCATCGTTTATGCGTCGAGACCAGTACCCTGAAAGTCCATGTTTTAGAGGCTCAGGTTTCCCAATTCCTTCATAGGGCGATCGCTGGATATCTTTTATCAAAGTATTTATTCGCTTTAGAACTTTTTTGTCGGTGGTTTGCCAGTACAGATAGTCATTCCAAGCTTTGGTCGCAAAAGTTATTTTCATTCAATGAGTTCTCGTACTTCGCCTTTGCCTGATTCTAATTCTGATATTGAATCAAGTAAATTTCTAGCATTAGCAGGGGAGCGGAGTAAGTAAGTTGTTTCTTCCATCGCCTTGTAGTCTTCGAGTGAAATCATCACAACAGGCTCCTCACTTTTGCGCGTAATAATAACAGGTGCGTGGTCGTTGCAAACTTTATGCATAGTACTTGCTAAATTTGCGCGAGCTGCAGTATAACTAATAGCGTCCATTGGTTACTCCAAAGTGTTCATGTACGTAATTGAGTACAGTGTAGTCTAATGGCACATAACAAGCAATTTAAGAGTGACTCCCAACGCTTGGCGATTTCACTCCGGTTTG
>NZ_SYUT01000125.1:0-256 GCF_005146325.1 Vibrio genomosp. F6
ATGTCGTTATAATCATTGAAACTTTGGTTTGCGAGATAGTGCTGTCTCAACCAACTCCAAACTTGTTCAATAGGGTTCAGCTCGGGAGAATAAGGGGGAAGTTTAATGATGCTGACATTATTAAATTCATTGCCAATGTCATCGCTATGCCAACTTGCGCCATCCATTATCACGACGGCATGGCGACTTTGTTCGGTGGCTTTCGATATCTGCTCTAGATGACTTATCATGATGTCTTTGTTAACCCAAGGAACGA
>NZ_SYUT01000126.1:0-4614 GCF_005146325.1 Vibrio genomosp. F6
AATTACGCAACAAAGCCAACAAAGAGAGGAATATTTAACAATAGAACAAATTAAACACTGTCGAGACATGTATTTAACAATTGGTCGCAGTAAATTAAAGAGAATTATATGAAAAAATTAATGACACTATTAACGCTCACTGTTCTTACTTCTGGAACTGCCATAGCGGCAAGTAACACTTCCAATTTTTACGTTGGAATTGATTATGTAAAATCAGATTTTATTGATATTCCTTTGTTTACAAAATCAGATGAAAGTTCGGGATACGCACTTCAGTTTGGATACCAACTCCCAACATTAAGTGACTGGGTAAACGCATTTGAACTTGAGTACATTAATGCAGGAAGTGCGAAATACAACTATGACAATTTAGGTGGTGCTATTACTGGTTCTGGTGAACTAAAACTGACAGCGATAAATCTAAGCTATAAACCAAGACTTTATTTCGGTCGATTCTACGTAAGCGGTCAAGTTGGGTATGCGAGTGTATCCGCTTCAGGTAATGCTAATTATACTGTTTCTGGAACCCGTACCGATGTAGATTTAGTTGAGAAAATTGGCTCAGGAGTTACACTCGGTGGTGAAGTTGGTTTAATGGTTACTAAAAATATATCGCTAAAAGGTGGGTATAAACTTATTGAAGCGAATACTAGCACTCTGTATACAGGGCTTGCATTTAACTTTTAAGTTACAATTCGGTACTTATGTTAAAGCCATAAGAGAGATAAAAAGGATCATTATCTTTCTTATGGCTCCGAACAAGCACCCACTAGAAAGATCGCTGCGTTATTGTGATATTAAACATCCTTTAGTTGATTGCATATTGGTACGGTTAAGGTGGTTAAAATATCTTCATAACCCTAAGTCAACTGGCTAAACTACTATTACTGCCGCTATTAACCTTATCCATGCTCAATAACATTGATTGGCATTAAGTCAAAATGGTACATCGAATGAAGCTTCAGCGGATAAGTGAATCCTGAGTCATGTTGTTCGTTTATGACTCCAATGAGCTGATTGATAGTAAAACTCTCGTTCCATAAAGGTGTTGATAACCTTATTGTGTATTTTCCTGAACTGGTGGAGTTGATAGCTTTTTGAATTAGTCGCTTTAAACAAGTTCTCAGGGTGAGAGAGATTCGGTGAATAAATATGTAATCAACTGTGCCATAAAAAGGAATGGTAAACCTTGATCGAAGGTTTCCATTTCTTTAACGCAACTCTTACTTGTTTCGCTAGCATAGTTGAGCTGAAAAATCAGCAATAATCTGAGTAGCTTCCATGAGTGGCTTCCGAAAAGCGTAGGTTCTAAAATGGAAACAACAGACTGGAGTCATGACTAAAAATTGGAGCTGCTGAATTTGTCAAGTTAGTAAAACAGATACTTTGGCTAACTCGTCTTAGCGTTTTTAACAGATTTGGTTTATTTAATGTTTGTTGGCTTATATTAATCTAAGAATTACAGTAATTACCCTCATAATATTGGATTGACTTTCGATATTCAGTTGGTGTCATATTGTGATACTTTTTAAAAAGTAAACGAAAATAGTTACTATCACGGTATCCAATTTGGCTGCAAATATGCTCTATAGAATATTTGGTTTTATTTAGTTTCTCGCGAGCCAAAGCGATTCGGATTCTTTGTATATAATTAATGGGGGTCTCTCCGGTCGCTAGTTTAAAGCGTCGTTTCATTTGTCGTTCACTCAAAAAGCATTGAGTTGCGCATTTAACAACATTTAGCTGAGTAGAATCTTGATTGTGCATCCAGTCCTGTAGTGAATGGATCAGTTGATCATTATGTAGACGAAACTCAGAAAAGTAAGAATGTAATACTTGATGTTCATCTGTTACTTCTCCTTTTAAAAACTGATCACATTTTTCTTTATGGTTTGAGCCAAAAAGATCATCAAGAACCAGCAGCATTGCTTGATAGTACTCGTCAACACAGGAAGTACAGATTAAGTTATCTGCACGAGTAACTTTCATGTTTGGTTGTAATTTTACCGCTGGGTAATGTTCGCGGAATAAGTTGCTATGTCCCCAGTGTGTCGTAGCTACTTTACGATTGAGTAAATTTAATTGAGCGAGTAGAAAAGAACCTGTACCTAATGATACAGCGTAAGAAGAGCCCTTAATCATCCTCTTTAGCCAATTTCCCATGCCATCATCCATCAATAGTGGTAACTCTTTAGGCTCGCAGCAGGAACCGATCAGAAGGATGTCGGAATGAAATACCTCATTCCAATCGCGGTTTGGTGATAACTGAATACCACCGAGCGCTTGAACTGCTCTTCCTGATCCTGAAACATAATTTATTTCAGGCTCTGGAATTCTTGCTAATGCGCTTGCAGCGGTTAACATCTCAATTGGCCCAGAAATAGACGTTGTCGACATTCCGTCAAAGAGTAGGGCTGTTATTTGAAGCGGTTTAGGATTGTTACACGTGAAATTCATAGTGCATTTTTTCTTATGTAGCGAATACTTACATATACTATGTCTCAATTTTGAAGTGTGGGCTAATGAACTTATATGATGATTATTTTTTTGTTCTGAAAGTACTACTGTTAAAGGTTGCTTTCTAAGTTATTGAATTTATTGAGAGTGTACTTCTTGTTTTTTTATTTTAACTAATTATGTTGATCGTAGTAGAGTAATTACTTTACTATTGGGCAGCTGTTATACATTGTATGCTGCCTGTGAGAAGGCTTGAATAACAAAAATTGTTAGTATCTTGATAGACGGTTTGAAAGTATTCCTCCGGAGTTTTTAAAATAAGGTGCGCTTGCGTGCTATCTCGCTCAACGCTGGTTTTATAGCCTTCACTGTAAGTTGTATTACTGGTTGAAAATAGGGTCGGAGTCCAAAAGTATACGGAATTGGAAACGTTTAAATTTCTAGTGTTATCCTCGATATTGTACGTAGTATTAATTTGATGCATGCCACTCCATCTATGATCAAGAGTGTGAATTTCTCGATACTTCTCAGCCCCTGATTCGCTAAAAGTGACGCCATGGCCAAAGAGCAAGGTATCGTTTTTTCCTTCAAGAAATAGTGGGTAGATAATCTTATTTAGATATAAAAATAATAGCATCAAGCTAGCGAGCAACCCCGTTAATAAGACGTTTAACTTACTTGCACTGTTCACGAATGGCCTCTTTGATTTGCTGAATTCTGTATTGATTTGAGAAACTCAAGTTAGTGGAGCTGATTTCACTAAACTTTTCGGTCTTATAGATACACGATACGTATATCTGTTCTGGGTTTTTTGACAGGAAAATTTTATTTATATTATGCTGATATACGTCTGAAATAGATTCAAAAAGCTTAGCGCCACTCGGACTTGAATCGTAATAATAACTAATGCCACTCACTTCAACATTTAGCCATTGTTTTGTACCCACGCTCAGGGAGTGAATGTAAATAGTGATAAGCCAGTAGCTGATTGAAATAATCCCGATGGATAAGGAAGCAGCGAGTGTGTACTGGATCAATTTATTCAGTGATGGCTTGTTTGCAGGTTTTAACGAGGACTTTTCAGCTTGTGGTTGATCCTTTTCCTTACCCTTGATGTGGGGTTTGCTTTCGTTCGCTGTTAAATTCGGCAGTGATAATTTTATCGCACCATCTACAAGTATATACCCTTGCTTTGGAATTGTTTTGATATACCGCTGCTCTTTACCGTTGTCATCAAGAGCCAGACGTATTTGTGCTATTGATTGGGTAATACTAGATGCAGAAACAATTCGATCTCCCCAAACCTCTTGCAAAATGGCTTGCTTAGAAACTACTTTTCCTTGATTAATAAGCAATAACTGTAGAAGTTTGCTCTCGGTGGACTTGAGTTTCTTGCCTTTTTCTTGGCTCGGATGTGATAATTGTCTTCGAGCTATTGGGTCAAATACCCACATGTTTTTATCCTTTAATGTTCCCATACGAGATGAGCCGAGTATGAAGAGTTATGGTGTAATCATAACATGAAAAATTGGGCTGAGTTGTATTAGCGAGGTACGGCGCTAATATTTGCTTTGAGCCCTGCTATTAATATCAACGCACTGAACAACTTGGAATGTTGCAATATTGTCCGATACTGCTTAGTAGTACTTCAAAGCCTTCATCTCCACCATCAAATAGAATGTTATTAAAATTTGCGTTTTTACTGACTCGCTATTAACAAAGTTGATATGGATAAGTAGTTCATATCGATTAAGCTAAAATGGCACTAATTTATACTCTATCCGATTTCTTTACAAAGCTAGGAGTAAGGAAAACTGTATTAGCAACGAATAGCAAACAATAAGCTAGAAATTGTTAGATCTTTATTGACATTTCCCCAATGTTTCATTTCTAGTATCCTCGCTAGTGCGATTTATATCAATTAAAAGTTATCACTTCTATGTTGGTTATTATTTGGAAGTTTTCTGTAGCAAGCGATGTAAAGTCGACTTGGCTTTGTTTCCTAATTGGATCTCAGATAGAAACTGCCAATATGGGTGATTATTAGGCTATTTCTATCGTTTTAGGCATATCTAACCCTGTGAGTTTATTCAACGCTTTAATCATGGCGTAGGTTTCACCAACCTGAGCATTATAGTTTGGCTTTGTTGCGTAATT
>NZ_SYUT01000127.1:0-341 GCF_005146325.1 Vibrio genomosp. F6
ATTCAGCGTACCACTACAACTTTATCCATGCTCTGGCAGCAATACCTTAACCTTAAAGAAGAGTTAAACCATCTTCAGAAATCCATGAATGCGACAACTCGTCAAATAGAACCCTGTAAAAGGCTCATGGCTCTTGAAGGTGTTGGTGAGGTAACAGCATCCATGCTCTATGCTAATTTGGGTGATGGGACACAATTTACTAACGGCCGACAAGCATCAGCGTTTATCGGGTTAACACCGAAGCAATACAGTTCAGGTGGTAAGGTGACGATGATGGGTATTGATAAATTTGGCGGAGTTAAAGATCTTCGCTCAATGCTTCACCTTGGTGCTATGGCATA
>NZ_SYUT01000128.1:0-213 GCF_005146325.1 Vibrio genomosp. F6
CCGTTAAGTTGTCCGCATTACACCTGCATCAGCCGTAGGGCCAAGCAAGTTGAGGTCTCATTTAAGACTAAAACGAGAGGAGCGATACAGCACCTAGCCATTGATGCAACTGGCCTTAAGGTTTATGGCGAAGGTGAATGGAAAGTTAAAAAACACGGGACGGATGGCAGGCGCAGAGTCTGGCGAAAGCTACATATTGCCGTCGATACAAGC
>NZ_SYUT01000129.1:0-1980 GCF_005146325.1 Vibrio genomosp. F6
GTCGCACCTTAATTGGGCGTTATGTACTTTTAAGGAAAATCAGAAACTTATGGATGAAAACACTGAATTTTGGCGTCAGTACTACGAAAAGGCACTATCTCGAACACATTCAAAACGTACTGAATTTGCTGTTCGACTCAATGAATCAAACCTCAAAGTAGCCACTGACTGTGGTTGTGGAACAGGCAGTGATATCGAATACCTAGAGCAACAGGGTTTTCAAGTTCATGGCTTCGATATTAATCCTGATTCGGTCGCTATTTGTAGAGACAGGTTTGGGTCAAAGTCATTAGTGGATATCGCAGAGTCTTCGTTTGAGTCTTTCGACTATCCAAAGTCTGGTGTAGTTATCGCAAACTCTAGTTTGTTCTTCGCTGACCCAAACCAATTTGAATCGACTTGGAGCAAAATTAAGTCTTCAATTGAAGTCGGTGGGGTATTTGCGGGTGACTTCATGGGTTTCAAAGATAGTTGGGCTAACAACTATCGCAGCCCAACAACACCTTTATCGGAATCAGAGGTAAAGGTTTTTTTCTCAGATTTCGAAATAGTCAGGTTTGTTGAACGTGATGAGAAATCGAAAACTTCATTGGGTAGAATGAAGCATTGGCATACATATTCCGTGGTCGCGGTGAAACGTACATAACAAAGCGTTTAAGACGGATTCCCAACGCTTGGCATTTCCGGTTTTCTTCGGTTTAAGTGTTTATGTCATAATGGTTTAGGCAGGGTGGTGGGCGTTGCTCACCACTTAACGCGGCGTTAGGCTTTTTGCGCATACTCACATCACTATACTTGCTGTTATGATAAAGTGCGTCGTACTTTATTTTAAGGGATGTAATATGAGTGAGCAGGATTTAAGGCATGGGCAGGCACTTAGTCTGCAATGGGTTACCTTTGCGCTACAAAAAATGGTTAAAGATATTGAAACTGGCGGCTCAACTACAAATACATTGATTGGAAATTGTAAAAGTGTGGCTGGTGACTCTGGTTTAGGAACTCTATCAACTGGTAGCGATTATGTGCTTAATTTTCTAATTCCATTTTCAGTGGAATTAGCATTAAAAGCCCTATTAATAAAAGAAGGTATAGACCCAGGTCATATACATAATCTAGTAAAGCTTTATGGTAAGTTATCAACTAAAATGCAAGATGAAATTCAACGTATTTTTAAAGAAGAACAACAGGTTACGAAGTTTACGATGATAGAGCTACTTGAACGGCATAAAGCTGATTTTGTAATGTGGCGGTATCTTGATAAAGCTGAAGAGTTGCATCGTGATGAAGTTGAGTTGCAGTTAGCTTTAAGCGCGATCCTAGACTTGTATAATTCAAAAGCCTAACAAACAATTTAAGAGTGATTCAGCACGCTTGGCATTTTTGGTTTGGGTTAAATTCAGTGTTTACGGTGCTCAAATTAAGTGTAGTGGTTGCGTGCTTCACACCTTAATTGGGCGTTATACACAAAGGCTCATAAATCACCTGTTTATCAGTCGATTGTTGCTTATTTGCAGTGAGAAAGGATAATATCGGGCTCTTCTTACTCTAAATGTTGCTGATAATGCGCCTTGATAAATTTGTGTGTAAAAGCACTGAGTTAACAAAAACCGAAGCTATCCAACAGATTAATTCTGGCCGGGTTATGGTCAATGACGATGTTGCAATGAATGAGGCAACTCAAGTTCATGAAAATAATACGATATTGTTGAACGGTGTTAAGTTAAAAGCTCGTGATTTCCGCTATATTCTCATGCATAAGCCTGCGGGCACTATTTGCTCTAATATTGATGAGGTTTATCCATCTCTGTTCAATTATTTAAACGTTGATAACGTTTCGGAGCTTCACATAGCGGGTCGTTTGGATGCAGATACAACAGGTATGGTGTTAATTACTGACGATGGACGTTGGTCGTTTAATATCACGACACCAACGAAAGAATGTCGCAAAGTTTATCGTGTGGGTTTATCTCGTCCAATTTC
>NZ_SYUT01000130.1:0-4646 GCF_005146325.1 Vibrio genomosp. F6
TTGTTCTCGTTGGCTAATACTAGAATTCTTCTTTGTGGCTTTTCGCCAACCGTAGATCTGAGATTCATGTAACGAGAGCTGTCTTGCGGCTGCAGCGACTCCCACGTTCTCTGCCAGCTTCAGGGTTTCTGCTTTAAATTCAGGAGAATGGATAATACGTTTCTTCTTACTTGTCATGGTTCACCTCATTAGTGATTGTACTCACTTAACTCAGTGTCCAAAACTGCTGGTGCGGATCATTTCAATATATAAAAAAAATAGGCCAATACTGTAAGTCACCCTTGCAGCTCTTAATCTATACTACCCTCTCGGTATTTATATAGGTTCTAAGGAGTCACAATGCCTACTATCTCAGCGACTCATCAATCGATGAACTCAACAACAATAAAGAAAAGCAACCACGAAGAATCAACTCAAAGTATCGTAAAAAGTGCACACGTCTCATCAGCAAAACAAACCTCTATAGGTTCAAGCGTCGCAAGCCCAACGACGGGCAAGTCTCATTTTAATCAAGCCTATACATCACCAAAAGGGACACAAGAATTCTACTCACAAAACAAAATGTCTTTTTCACAAAAACTAGAAAATTTTTTATCCGAGTATTTGATAAGTAAGCCTGGCAGTGAAAAGAAAAGAGCAAAAGAATTGTCAAATATTGCGAATGTAACGGTAAGCAAAGATTTCAACGTCACCTGCCCACTTCCAAGTAAAGTCGGGGGCTTTAAACAGTTACTTTCAGATATAACAAAAGGACACTCTGCCACTAAAGGTGAGTTCTACCCTAAATTTAAAGCTCTAATCCAACAATCTTTCAGCGAGATTATTTCTCTAACACCAAAGAAAGGTCATAAAGATACTATCGAACTCAAGTCGCCATCGGTCGTATCAGCTTCAGGTGAGAAGCCTGTGTCAGAGACTAATGTGACATCAGAACCAAGCCTAAATACATCTATGGGCAGCATAAACTCATCAGAAAAAACAACCATAGAAAAGAGCAAGCAAGCTGACAATCAAAAAAACGCGATTAAAGAGCAAGTAACAGACGTTAAGTTGCAAAACTATTATGAGCATGAAAGCACTTCTATAAAGAAAGAATTTGAATCACTATTTAACGCATATGCTAGCTCAAGCACTAAACATGCTGAATACGCACAGAGCTATTCTTATGATTGGTCAATGACATACTCTAATGGGTGTTACCAACTTGAATCATTACCTAAAACGGCTGAAGAATTTGCAAGTAAGTTTTGTAAGCTAACTGAAGAGCACTCCCCTAATGGTTCCTTAGGTCAGTTAGTAAAAAAAGCGTTAACAAATAAGACAACGTTAGGGCAGATATTGAGAGTTAACAATGCCTCTAAGCTAGGTCCTATGTCTCAACTGTTGCCTACAACACTGAAGGTGGCATTAAAAAGCAGCTTATCTACCGAAACCGCTGCAACCTTCCAAAAAGTGGTAAAACAGGAAGTGAGCGAAAAAGAGCAACTTAATGCACTAAAGCAGAAACAATTGCCGTCACAGCTACAAAAGCTTGAACTTCAAACTAACCTCTACCAGTTTAATGTAAAAGAGTTTCCAGAAGCAGACTTAAAATGTCGTACCTTCCAAAAAGCTTTAGTAAAAGCAGTGAACAGAACTGACTTTGTTGATAAAAACAACGAACTACAAAGAAAAACAGAATTAAGAGGGCAAGGAGCAGTGTTTAAAGAACTAAGCCCCAGCATAGATTTACCTGTAAATGCTCAAAGTAAACACACGCTATTCGATACGAACAAAACCTACGGTATTGAGGACTTTGATAACATTGTAAGCAATAATTTTGTAATCAAAGAAAAGACAGATTCATTCGAGAACCACCTATCAAGGTTAAATCAGAACATTGGCTTCCATATCGAAAAACTTCCAAATGAAGCCGAAGTCGCCAATGTAAACATTCTCGGCATTAGCCCATTAAATATTGATGTAGATAGAATGATGGCAAAATTAACGGATCTAAAATCTCTATTGTTAGAACCAAAGCCAAATTGGAGAAGTCGACTAATTCAGCTGTTTCACCCTAAAGGTGTCGAAAAAGAAGCTGAACGTCTGTCTTATCAATATATGGATATATCACACTTACAGGCACTGAAAGACGATATATCAACCAGTTCGGAGGCAATGAAATTAACCGACCTATCGAATAAACCTTGGATGCAATATTTAGTGGCAAAGCAAGTTGAATCACTAAAATCAAATTGTCAAAGTTATAAATTGGGGCCATTTACTATCGCCTCCTCAGCGAAAAAACAACTAGATGCACTACTAAGTTCAAACGAATGGCTACAGAGCAAAGCATAAAAGTAAAACTTGATGATCACGCGTGATTCCTTGTTTTGTAAAGCAAAATATTGAGGTGTAATGTTGAAATTTGAAGCCGTATTATCAGAACTTGCTGAACTATGGGGAATTGAGATCCCAACTGAATCCGATGCGATTGAAATAATCGATAATCAGGAAAGCCTTTGGGTTCTAGAATCGTCAAAGCAATCAGATTTATTTACCTTGTATACACATCTGCATATCATTGTAGACCACAATAAGATGAGTGATTGGTTAAGTTTAAATATGCAGCGGGACTTACTTGGAAGCTGCTGGATTGGATTAAACAACGAAGAACTATGTTTAGGCGTATCCTTACCAAAGGATAAGTTTGACCATAACGAGCTGAATAATATTTTTGAAAATATGCATTTAATTAAAGATAAGGTTCATGCTTTAGATGATTGCAATGAAAATGTTCATATTGATCTGGCTTTAATTAATGTGAAATTTATGTAGCTAACGGGTAGATAAAGTTACAATTTATCTAGGGGTCCTCAGAAAAAATTGAATCGCTTCGGACGTAAAGCTTCGACCCTGTAAATAATTCTGTGTAACTGCTCTTGGTTACAAGTATTCAAGTCGGTCTTCGAACATAATCATAAATCGGTTTAGTGCTTGCTTCCAGTGATGGATTGGCATTGTCCATCGCTTGGAAGCATCCATAATCGCCAGATACACCACCTTTCTAGCTGATTCATCTGTCGGGAACAGTTTACGTTTCTTGGTCGCCTTTCTAATCACGCTGTTCAGTGATTCAATCGCATTCGTTGTGTAGATAGCTTTACGGATATCTTGAGGATGCTAAACAGAGTATTGAGATTATCCCAATGAGCCGTCCAGGAGCGACTGATTTGAGGGTACTTTTCATCCCATTTATCACCAAAGTGCTCTAACGCCAACAGGGCTTCATCTTCCGTCGTGGCTTGATAGATTTCTTTTAAGTCAGCGGTAATGGTCTTGTAGTCCAGGGAAGATTCATGAACATGCCCATGTTTAAAGGGGTTGTGACGTGGTGAGTTCTCAATTTTTGAAGTTCACTAGTTAGCGTTATCATATAACAATCAATTGTCCGATGATCGATTTGTAGATCATTTTCAGTGTTTTCTAATACCTCCATAGACAAATTGGAGATCCAACGATGAGTAACCAGCACCCATTTATGCATTTCGATGTTATTCCAGATTGCCGACAACAAGGCAAAGTCGAACACAAGTTAACTGATATCATCCTGTTAACAATTTGTGCTGTGCTTTCCGGCCAAGATGATTGGAAAGCAATTAGTCTGTACGGTGAAGCTAAGTTGGATTTCTTGAAGCGATTTGGTGATTTTAGACATGGCGTTCCTTCTACTTCGACGATAGCCCGAGCAATGGGAATGATTAACGCGACTCGTCTACAAAAGTGCTTTATTGAATGGATGAAGGATTGCTGTGAGCTTACTGAAGGTGAAGTCATTGATGGTAAGACTGTCAGGGGCTCTTATGATGACTCTCGTGGCCTTGGTGCGATTCATATGGTGAACGCTTTTGCGACTGAAAATGGCGTTAGCCTCGGACAACATAAAGTTTACGAGAAATCTAATGAAATCACTGCCATCCCAGAGTTGCTCGACCTGCTTGATATATCAGGTTGTTTGGTCACTATTGATGCAATGGGGTGTCAAAAGAAAATTGCTCAAAAAATACTAAACAAAAACGCTGATTATCTGTTGGCAGTGAAAGGAAATCAAGGTCGTTTAGAGCAAGCCTTCGATAATTATTTCGATATGAGCATGTTACAAAAACACGATGGTGATTCTTATAGCACACAGGAAAAATCACGTGGCAGACAAGAAACTAGGTTGGCATTAACCAACACAGATTTAGGCGTTTTAGGTGATTTAGAGTTTGATTGGCCCGAGCTAAAAACGATGGGTATCGTTGTTTCTGTGAGGCAAGAAGAAGCCGTGGCGAAAGAGTCAGAAATCACGGTGAGATACTACATTAGCTCGAAGCATTTAAATGCTAAAGAATTGTTAAATGCAACGCGTTCACATTGGTTAGTCGAGTCGATGCATTGGTCCCTCGATACGTCATTTGGTGAAGATGCTTGCCGAAAACGAGCGGAAGAAAGTGCAGAGAACTTTGTAAGGATCAGACAGATGTGTTTAAACATGCTGAAGAGTGAAACGACTTTGAAAGCGAGCATTAAACACAAAAGAGCGATGTGTGCGATGGATTCTGAGTACCTTTTAAAGGTTCTGGCGAGCCTTTATTGACGGGGGGAGTGGTGAGTAGACCACCGGA
>NZ_SYUT01000014.1:0-352 GCF_005146325.1 Vibrio genomosp. F6
TATGCTCAAGCAGGTAATAGATCGAATTAGGATGGTAGTGTTTATCAAAATGCGTCACGATATAGTGATGGATATCACTCGCTATGAGACGGCCACCAGTAGGAGAGGTTGCTTCACTCTTTATGAATTGCCTGAGCTGATTTTGCTGGTCTGCAGTGAGGAATGCCGGCCTGCCTGATCTTGGTTTTTCCTGAAGGCCTTCTAGCCCTTCTTCCAAAAAAAGGCGAACCCATTTATTCACACTAGTACGACTGACTTGCAGGTCTTTCGCTATTTGAGTGCGGGATTTTCCTCGCTTAAAGTGCTCAAGAGCCAGTAATCGCATTTTCATTTGAATGGTTTTTTGTTGGCT
>NZ_SYUT01000131.1:0-1301 GCF_005146325.1 Vibrio genomosp. F6
GCACCTTAATTGGGCGTTAAGTGCCTAGGTATCGCAATACCTTAGAAAGTGATTGGATAATATCTATGATAAAAGAATCAAAAATCAAAACAGTATCTGATTTCTTAGATATATGTAGAGAATGTCATACTGAATTGTATCGGGGGCAAGCTCAGGACTGGCGGTTACTACCCTCTATTGCCCGTGTCGAAAAAATAGTATTTGAGGGTATCTTAGAAATCGAAGAGGAAATTATCGAAGAATTTCAGAAACTAGGTCATCCTTTTTTTCACAATTCAACGAAAGAGTACTCTGATTGGATATTACATGCTCAACACCACGGCTTACCGACTCGGCTTTTAGATTTTACAAGTAACCCTCTCAAAGCTCTGTATTTTGCTGTTGAGGACGAGCTTAACTTAGAAGACGGTGTTGTTTGGGGAGTTGACCCTTTCTGGAGCAATGAGTTTCCTAGTTTAGACCTGAAAACAGTAGAATTCTTCTATCCTAAGCACTTGAATGAACGTATTACTGCACAAGAGAGTTGTTTTGCTTGTTTTCCTTTAGGGGAAGCTCAATTGGATGTCCCAGCATTGGACGAGTATCCTGAGGATAAGATTCGTATTTTTAGCAAAATTATTGTCCCAGGTGAGTACAAAAAGGCTTTAAAAAAAGAGCTTAGTGTTTTGGGCATCAACAAAATGTCTATATATCCGGGCATTGATGGAGTTGTGCAAAGAATTAAAGAAGTTGTCGGTGTATAAGGCACTTAACAAACTGTTTAAGAGTGATTCGCAACGCGTGGCATTTTTACTATGCGTTGGCATTAGTGTTTAAGGTGGTATGTGGCGGCTTCGGTATTGCGTTGCTCACACCTTAACAGGGCGTTAAATGCCTAGGGGAATATTATGACTTGGAGTTTTGACCAAGATAAAAATGTAGCAGCATTGATAACGAAACAAGTAGTAGAACAAGGATTGCCCATTTTACAAGTGATCCATTATTCAGATGATCACTCTTGGGCTTTCATGTGTGGTACTACTAGTAATGCTTCAGATACGTTGGTTGTAAGCATGGAACAAGCAGTGTCCTTTGATGCTTCACTTTATGAGATAGCTACTATGCCTCCTGGCTGTATAGCTAGTCGAAATAGCGTAGAAGAAGCTTGGGTGTGCGAAAGGGTGGACGGCATTTAACAAATTGTTCAAGAGGGATTCTCAACGCGTGGTATTTTTACTATGCGTTCGTTTTAGTGTTTAAGGTGGCATGCGGTAGCTTATTTATTGCGTTGTTCACCCCTTAACAAGGCGTTATATTGCATA
>NZ_SYUT01000132.1:0-959 GCF_005146325.1 Vibrio genomosp. F6
AGGTGCGACAACGCTATAACACCTAAACCAAACGCTGCACCGTAAACGCAAATTTCAAACCGGAGTGAAATCGCTAAGCGTTAGGAGTCACTCTTAAATTGTTTGTTAACTTGCTTAGCCTCAGCATCAAAATTATTGAATGCTAACTTAAGTGATGATGCTAATTATTTTCTAGAGAGTAAAATGGAATAAATAACAAAGTAATTGACACCCCATAAAAAAGCGGGATTAGAGCAACACTAATTCCAACTTGGATTCCAATAGCATCTACCGCAAAATTTGAAAGAGTGTGAATTAATCCAATAATTGCCCCTAACAAACCACTACAGGTTGAAACATATAAAACGTTTCGAAGTGCTATTTTTTTTGAGCTATTGTGGCCAAGTATAAAACTGATAAGTGTTGGGATCACTACAAATAAAAAACTAGCCACATCAACAAACTGAAGTATCTCACCAAGAGAGATAAATTTACCAATGATCAAAAACACTACTGATAAATAGATTGATTTAATTAATTGTTGAACCATATTTACCACCAATACCCATACATAAGATCATCAGGATTACGTGGCAATCTGTTCATTGAATCTGCATCTTTCATGTAATACATTACAAAATTTCTTTGCTTAGCTCCCCAAGAAGGCAAATCACAGATTGCCTCCACTAGTCGTTTTACTTGGGGGTCACTCAGTGACTCGCCTCTTTGCAACGCCTCTTTAAGCTCTGGAACCAAAACTTCATATAATCGATTAGCATCATTTTTTCCTGACACTCGTCCATAGATGCTTTCAATTGCTGATGTAACTAAAGATGATGGCATATACTTTCACATTCCAATAACGAACAATTCATTAGCATAACCAAAATAACCACTAGTTGCATATGGATTTTATTAGGATGACGGTAATTTCTCAAACGTGCAACAACTCCTTGCAAGTTAACGCCGCGTTAAGTGGT
>NZ_SYUT01000133.1:0-820 GCF_005146325.1 Vibrio genomosp. F6
TTTGAAATTTGTGTTTACGGCGCAATGGTTTAGTCTGGGTTTTATAGCGTTATCGCACCTTAATTGGGCGTTAGGCAAAAGAGGTAATCTATGAGTTTTGAAAATTTTTGCGAATATATTAAAAGTAAGCAAGATGTAACTTTCCATACTCTAAAGCAAAAGAAAGCATTCACGATCTGGCTGGATGATGTATCCCTTTATATAACACCTCTCTCATCCGGAAGTGAAAGGTACACAAGGTTATCTACTGTTGAACAAGTCTATAATCAAAATAAAGTGTCGGATTCGTATATTACGTCCAATTACACTGATTTTACGGTTCATTCATCATATGTATTATCGCTATTAGATTCCTTCTATAACAATGGGCTTGGTTATGAAATCTATCAAAGCATTGATGCCGAAAGTGCAATTGAGGGCTACAAGTTAGATTCGTCTATCTTGAGAACTGCGCGAAATCAAAAGCTAGCTACTGAGGCTAAAATACGAGACAAACACACTTGCCAAGCTTGTAGCTATAAAATGCTAATCAGTGGTAAGTATGTAATTGATTGTCACCATACGAACCCTTTAGCTACGACTGGGAAAACCGACACAGAACTCAGCACTTTGGTTTGTTTGTGCCCAAACTGTCACAGAATTGCTCATTTAAAGAGTCCCCCCTATACAGTAGCAGAGCTGAAGGGGTTAATTTTTGCCTAACAAAGCATTTAAGAGGGATTCTCAACGCTTGGCATTTTTGCTTCTACTTCAAATTTAGTGTTTACGGTACAATGCTTTAGGTTGGGTGGCGGCGTTGTTCACCCCTTAATGCGGCGTT
>NZ_SYUT01000134.1:0-217 GCF_005146325.1 Vibrio genomosp. F6
GCTTGTATCGACGGCAATAAGTAGCTTTCGCCAGACTCTGCGCCTGCCATCCGTACCGTGTTTTTTGACTTTCCATTCACCTTCGCCATAAACCTTAAGGCCAGTTGCATCAATGGCTAGGTGCTGTATCGCTCCTCTCGTTTTAGTCTTAAATGAGACCTCAACTTGCTTGGCTCTACGGCTGATGCAGGTGTAATACGGACAACTTAACGGTACA
>NZ_SYUT01000135.1:0-224 GCF_005146325.1 Vibrio genomosp. F6
CCCGCTGCACGCTCCAATTCTAACGCGCTGGTTTGCTTAGTTGTTTATTTGTCCTTTTCAATAATGGCAAATAAACCTCAATACTGAGTCATTAATATCAGCGCGCTTTTAGCAAACTTTTCCTTTTGATATATACTTAATTGCCATATTTTTTGGTTACGTGGTCATCAAAGCCACTTATATCCGTACCTAGAGGGACTATTCATGTCTAAAGAAAAATTTGA
>NZ_SYUT01000136.1:0-211 GCF_005146325.1 Vibrio genomosp. F6
GTCCACTCCGCCACTTATTCAAAAAAAACCTAATCGAAAGATTAGGGCTTTTTTACGTTTACCATTTGGGAAAATAATACCAATTCGGTTAATTAATACCAATCCGGAAAACTAACTGATCAGCTCTATCCAGTCTCTACTGCACATTTTGGTCACGCGATCGCTGCACTCCAAAAAGCCATTCCAAGCACTACATACCTGAGAAACAATG
>NZ_SYUT01000137.1:0-301 GCF_005146325.1 Vibrio genomosp. F6
TGGCTACTTAGCTCAGTTGGTTAGAGCACATCACTCATAATGATGGGGTCGCAGGTTCAAATCCCGCAGTAGCCACCATTTTTAAACTCTTTGTTTATTACTTAGCTTGTTTTTAAGCTAAATAGAAAACCAAGAGCACAACGTTATATTGAACCACCAATGTTAATATAACTATAAAGATTTGCTGCGGTCGTGGCGGAATTGGTAGACGCACCAGATTTAGGTTCTGGCGCCGAGAGGTGTGAGAGTTCAAGTCTCTCCGACCGCACCATTATTTAGATGTCTTAAATGATATCACTGT
>NZ_SYUT01000138.1:0-2747 GCF_005146325.1 Vibrio genomosp. F6
ATTGCACCGTAAACACTAATTTCAAATCGGAGTGAAATCGCCATGCGTTGGGAGTCACTCTTAAATTGTTTGTTATGTTTATTTAGCCTAAGGCTTCAGACACTTAATTGCGTCACTTACCGTCTCAAATTGAATTTTAGTCAAACAGACTTCAGCAAGACAAAATTCGTGACATTGAATCAATCTAGATGCATCTTCTGCTGAGATCTGGACTGAGTTTCCAACCAAGTTAACCACTGTTGAAGCATCTGAAATCAATGAATATACAAAGCCTTCAGAATCGATTACTCGATCATCTGAGCTAAAAATCAGCCCCACACATTCACAGTTCAAGTCAGTTTCTGAGCCCAAATAAATGAGCTCATCGTCACCATCCAACTTCAGGATACAAGGCCAATTGACCATGAATTTCTCCAATAAACATAACGCCGCGTTAAGTGGTGAGCAACGCCTACCACTGCACTTAAATCATTGTGCCGTAAACACTTAAGCTGAAGCAAACCAAAAATGCCGAGCGTTGGGAATCCGTCTTAAACGCTTTGTTATACAAATTTAATACGTATATCTCAGCCCAAGACTAGCATTGACACCACCGCCATTACCGATTTGATCTTGATACCTTTTTATACCACCATGATAAGAGCATGTACCAGATCCAACACTATCGGATTCAGTGCCATCATTACATTCAGTTGGTGAAGTTAGATCTATATGGTATCGATAACCTACGGACAATTCAGCATTCCAGTTATCTGAAATTGTGTAACTACCAGCGAAACCTATTGGCAACGACATCAGTGTATTAGTGTTCTGGAACTTTTCATAATCGATGTAAGTTACTCCGATGCCCATATTGAAGAAGAAATCTAAGCCTTCAGAATCCATTAATCTGTAGTTAAAGCCACCTGAAAAATCCAAATATGTTAAATCATCAGAGCTGTTCATTACATCAAATTCTACGAACAACTTCTTATCTTCCTTCCATGAATATCCAATCGTTGCACCTTGCACCGATGTTGATACTCGATCGAATTCAAGTTTTTGAGTTCCGTATTCGACATACGGTCCAGAAGCAGAAACACAGCCACAAAACAATAAAGGGATTACAGATAGGTATTTATTCACAATTTCACTCCAATGTTAGAAATGAAATTTTACCATATAGCGTTTTGAATTGTGAAATAATTTGTATAACGCCGCGTTAAGTGGTGAGCAACGCAGACCACTGTACTTAAAGTATTGTGCCGTAAACACTTAGCCCGAAGCAAACCGAAAATGCCAAGCGTTGGGAATCCGTCTTAAACGCTTTGTTAGGTGTGAGTTTAAGAGTTCGCTTTACTTCCAACCTTGGCCCCATTTATCGCTATCTCTTAACTCTGTCCAATCGATTGAATACTCATTTTTTGAAAGCACAGCTTCAAGTTTGCATGAAATAACCGACCCATCATCTTCAAATTCTATTTCTGATACCAAAAAATGCTTTTCTCTATTCATCGGTTTTGTTGCCGTCCACTTGCTATTGTGCAATTTGGCAGGATTAATTCGATTCATAGTAATCTCCATAAGCGTCTATTTATATTTAAAAATAGTCTACTTAAACTAACTTGGCGCCACTAGAACTCAATAAAAACGTACCCTTACAGAGAAACAACCTAACGCCCAATTAAGGTGTGAGCCACGCTACCACAAAACTCAGTTTGAACACCGTAATCACTAAACTAAACCCAAACCAAAAATGCCAAGCGTGGGGAATCACTCTTAAATTGTTTGTTATAAGTAATTAACACCTAACAAAATGATCTGAATTACTTATGTACATCTTGATGTTCTGATAAATCATCGTTTTGTTATTACGACCGATCTTTTTCTTGGATTCTTTGGTGTTTACTGACCACTGTCCAAAAAACACAAAGTCTTCTCCAACAGTTAACGAATCAACTAGCTTAGGATTTTTTAAGACTACCTGTACTACAGTTCGCTTTATCTCGCCTTTCTCATTTGGCTGAACAAATGGTGAATGCAGCTCTGCCACATAATACGGAAAGTTTTCCACTGGCTCATTTATTTTGTAAAGATTACCTGAGATAGCTAGTGGAATCGTATATTTTTCAGAACCATAGTATTTGGCAAACTTTTCAATATTACTATCGTCAAAGAAGAACCTAGACCATGGAATTTTATTTCCTTTAAATTTAAGAACAATAAGTGATTTCAGTTCGTCGTCGTTCTCACATAAGGTTCTGATTTCTATAATTTGTTTAAGCGTGCGAAGATAGTTACTTAACTTTCCTTTGTTATTGAACGACTTATTACTTTCAACACTTGAGCCCCATCCTTCGGTCACCTTCCCAACTTCGAACGCAGATAACTCTCGTAAAGCCTTGATTAAGATATGCAGGCGAAATTCAAACTTCTTTTCCGCTATGGCTTTAAAAACTTCAGATTCAGAAGACTTAGCGATAATGTTTAATGAACCAGCTATATTGTACTTGCAGTGCTCTGCGTGTATTTCATGTGGTTTCAATCTAAAACAAGGAGGAATCTCAATAGTTTTAGATGCGCATTTACGATTATGCCTGCTAACAAAAGATAACTTCGCTTCGCAACCTGAAGTTTCACACCAAATGTTAGCTTCATCAGTTCGCCTTTCGTAGGCAAGCACATCAATTTTATTGCCAGTTACCAACCTTGCTCTAGGAATTTTACTACCCACAAAACCTCCCATTACTTTGGTGTACCCCACAAAA
>NZ_SYUT01000139.1:0-539 GCF_005146325.1 Vibrio genomosp. F6
TGGTGTACCCCACAAAAAGTAGACAGTACATAACTACATACTTTCGTACTCAACGGGGCTGACATGCCCCAACGCTGAGTGTCTTCTTTTTCGATTGTAGAACACTTCGATATATTCGAAGATCCCCATTCGGGCTTCTTCGATTGTTTGATAATCTTCTGCGTAAATCAATTCGACTTTCAGTCGACTGAAGAACGACTCCATTACTGCATTGTCCCAACAGTTACCCTGACGGCTCATGCTTGGTACGCCTCCATGCTTTCGCATGAAGTCCTGATACTTATAAGCTCTGTATTGTACACCACGGTCTGAGTGGATTAAGACGCCTTTCGGCGGCTTGCGTGACTTAAACGCCATTTTCAAAGCGTTGGTGATGAGCACCTCTGTCATATTGGTGTCTAATGACCAACCCACAATGCGTCTCGAGTGAAGGTCTAACACTGTCGCAAGATAGAGCCAACGGCTCTTTACCCAGATATAGGTGATGTCGGTGACCCACTTCTGGTTGGGGCTCTCGGCCTCAAAGTCTCTACGCAATA
>NZ_SYUT01000140.1:0-539 GCF_005146325.1 Vibrio genomosp. F6
TGGTGTACCCCACAAAAAGTAGACAGTACATAACTACATACTTTCGTACTCAACGGGACTGACATGCCCCAACGCTGAGTGTCTTCTCTTTCGATTGTAGAACACTTCGATATATTCGAAGATCCCCATTCGGGCTTCTTCGATAGATTGATAATCTTCTGCGTAAATCAATTCGACTTTCAGTCGACTGAAGAACGACTCCATTACCGCATTGTCCCAGCAGTTACCCTGACGGCTCATGCTTGGCACGCCTCCATGCTTTCGCATGAAGTCCTGATACTTATAAGCTCTGTATTGTACACCACGGTCTGAGTGGACTAAGACGCCTTTCGGCGGCTTGCGTGACTTAAACGCCATTTTCAAAGCGTTGGTGATGAGCAGCTCTGTCATGTTGGTATCTAATGACCAGCCCACAATGCGTCTCGAGTGAAGGTCTAACACTGTCGCGAGGTAGAGCCAACGGCTCTTTACCCATATATAGGTGATGTCGGTGACCCACTTCTGATTGGGGCTCTCGGCTTCAAAGTCTCTACGCAATA
>NZ_SYUT01000015.1:0-5978 GCF_005146325.1 Vibrio genomosp. F6
ACGGCGAAATTGCTAAAATATAAGGTCCATTGCGTTCATCACGTGGTGGACCTTTTTAATTCTTATCGCGTATGAGTAACCGTCCTCAAATGCGATAGAAATAAGATCTATCCATCGGTTAACCATCTTCTTTAACGAAGAGCGCTAGGTGAACTACTTTTCTCCCGCTACGTTTGGCATTAACCTTATGTTTTTCCTGGTGCCATTCATCCTTACCAAATCGTTTCAGCCCTGTAGAATCAATCGCGATAGCGACAATGTTGGTATCGGGTTTATCACATTTTTAAATCGTGGTGTTGAAAATTCAAGCTGACTGAGTCGCTTTGACTGCAAGGTATAATCTGGGCATTGAAGGTGCTTCAGGCCCAACATTTCTAGCCGGTTTTCGATGAAACCCTGCGCTTGGCGCAGGGGCAACTTAAGCACCATTCTCAGGTAATGACAGGCTTCAATAGTGCTGTCAGGATATTTTACCATCGAGCCAGTACCATCGTGGGTCCGCTCTTCATTCTGCCAGTTGTTGAGAATATCATCGGACAACCAAACATCAATTCGTCCTCGGTTTTTTAGGGCCTGATTGTAGTCAGAATGATTGGTCAACCGATAAGTATGCTTCTTAATATGATGACGTTTGGAGTCGTTGTGTTTGTAAGGCATTTGTTAATTAGCCAACCAAGATGAAAGGCTGACTATGATAACTGAACTCAATGAGAATAAAAAAATGAAGGTTATTTGAGCGCTGCAACAAAGCCTTGACTCAACGGATATCTTTTCTCCCTATGTTTCTCCATGTCATTCCTTATCCCCACCAAAGGATACCACTCACATTATCCCTTTGTAGGGATAATATGGACTATATACCCACCAAGGGATATACTTTGCTCTATCCTCACTAAAGGATAGTGAGACATCTTGATACCGCACCTTAACTCTATAGAGGGTTGGAACAAATGATATATAGCCCGAAACAACTAGCCGATACGATGCTACTGATACGTCAAAAGAATGGATGGACACAATCAGAACTCGCAAAAAAAGTCGGTATCAAGCAAGCGACGATCTCAAACTTTGAAAACAACCCAAACAAAACAACGCTTTCTACTTTCTTTAAGCTTGTCCAGGCAATGGATCTCACATTGCGTATCCAGGAAAAATCACAAGTAACGTCGTTAGATGAAAATGATGATGGGAGCTGGTAATGCAAAAACTAATCGCATACATGAATGGTGAACTTGTTGGCACTTTAGAGAAGCAAAAGAATGGTGCTCACACTTTTCAATATGATAAGAACTGGGTAACGAGTGCGATGACCCGCCCACTATCATTATCTTTGAAACTTCAATTACCAGCGATCACTTCCGATGCGGTTATCAACTATTTTGACAATCTCTTGCCAGACAGTCCTCAAGTCAGAGATAGGATCGTTGCAAGGTACAAAGCCTCATCCAAACAACCCTTTGATCTCCTAAAAGAAGTCGGGAAGGACAGTGTTGGTGCGATTGCTTTGCTTGCTCCAGAGCTACCTTATATAAAAGAACCACTTAGATACGAAGAACTGGATGACAAAAAATTAGAATCTGTTCTTTTAGCCTACAAGTCTGATATTCCGCTTGGGATGCTCGAAGAGGAAGAAGACTTTAGGATCTCAGTAGCAGGCGCTCAAGAGAAAACGGCTCTCCTGTTTGTTGAAAAGCAATGGTGTATACCAAAAGGAAACACACCCACCACTCACATCATTAAACTGCCAATAGGTGAAATACAGCAAGCTAACGCGACACTGGATCTCAAAGATAGCGTAGAAAACGAGTACCTTTGTATTGAGCTAGCGAGAGCGATGGGGTTCGCAGTTCCCAACATCCATATAATCAAAACAGACAACATTAAAGCTTTGGCTGTAGAGCGCTTTGATAGACGCTGGACAAAAGACAGAGCTGGCTTGCTACGCTTACCTCAGGAAGATATTTGCCAGGTATTTGGTATGCCATCGTCCATTAAATACGAATCTCAAGGTGGCCCTGGCGTCGCTCAAATCATGGCGTTGTTAATGGGTTCAAGTAATGCGCTAGAAGATCGATATAACTTCATGAAGTTCCAAGTCTTTCAATGGCTCATCGGTGCGACAGATGGACACGCCAAAAACTTTTCTATCTATATTGATAAAGGAGGAAGCTACAGACTCACTCCATTCTACGATATTTTGTCAGCCTACCCGTTACTGGGAGGAAAAGGCTTCAATATCAGAAAACTAAAGCTGGCGATGGGATTGAAAGCAACGAAGGGCAAGAAGTATGAAATCAGTAAGATCCTGCCTCGTCACTTTTTGGCTACAGCTAAAGCTGCAAACTTTAGTCAAGATACGATGCAAGAGATAATTGATGAAATGAAAGACAACTTACCTAAAGCCATGTTACACGTCAGTGAGGCGCTGCCTGAGGGCTTTCCTAGGCATATCACTGACTCTATTTTTGAGAACACTCAAAAAATAATTAAGAAGATTTAGCCATTTCGCCGTAACCCTCGTCCGAGCGGGCGGACAGTGAATAATCACCTCATCCTCACCGATAGGCGTCAATGTTGTATCACCGACATCAAAGGGTGTATCTTCAGGCAAGAATATCATGGCACCGGATGTGTCTTACCTATACCGCCCATTTGTTATTCATTGCCGAGCTTCCTCAGGTGGTCGGTGAACTCAATGAAATCACCCGCATCCGCTTTACGTAGACCGGAGATATACGCAGAACGCTCTTCACTCATGTCTTCGAGCTTCACGTTCGCCCATGTCATGGGCTTTTCATGAAGTAAAAACACTCGAACAATGTCTGTAAAGATCTGAGAGTGACGACCATTACCATTCACAAAAGGGGGGATCTGTACGAGACGGTGCTGAGTTCTCGCTGACAACGCAAGGTTGTCAAAGTGCCTGAACTCAAACCAGCATTTAGCGTCTTCTAAGAAGTGGTATCGATGTGGTGGTACTTCAAGCCTGCCATATCATCAGGCAATAGAGGCGATGACGGTAGCACGATCCTCAATCATGTCTTCTATCGGCTTACTTGGCACTAATGTGTAGGTCAGATCACAACCTAGGCGTTCGGCCAATACCTTAAGTTGGTTGATAGTAATGTCACCCTCAGCCTCTTTACGCTCAAGGATAGAAATTTTGTTTCTGGTTAGCCCCGCTCTAGCACCAAGTTGGGCACCAGACATACCAAGGGCCGTTCGGATAGTCCGAACCCAACCCTCTTTGGTTTTTTTGATCAGGCAAAGCCCTACTGCTGAGTTGGCAATCGCTCGGTATTGATGCATCACTGTCTTTTTAACCGTGTTGTTTGGATTGGCTCTGAACAAATGCATGACTAGGCTTACTGTTGATTATCATTTACATTATGGTCAAAAATTGATACACCGACAATAATTTGGTATTCAAATAAAGAGACACAACGAATTGTGCGTATCACAATATAGATGCACTTAATCAGTTCTGGATGAAAAAACGAATACGAATAAATATGACAGTATCAATAAAACGATACTTATTAAGCAAATACGTATCATAATTAAGAGACACAGACTTGTTCAGCGTCTCTAACATTAGATGCACCAAGGTGACATCGCCTCTTATGTTTGATACCAACGTGCCTCTTACGCTTCAATTTTGAGACTAAAACGGAACTAAACACGCCACGGCTAAACGTTCAATTCCATAAATGCTAAGCTCTCAACTCTTTGATAGAGACTAAGTATACCGACCATTCACTGAGGTGTTGCCTATTGCCTCATTGTGTATTTTCGTCTGCTTTTCCATCACGTCGCTCCTTCAAGGCCGTGGTGCCTTAGGGCCGTTTTCAAGCAGCCCTAAAACCCAATTAAAATCAGACCCTTGCAAGCGTGAGTGTTTCAGACTGAGACACAATCGTTGCGATTGAGGGGCCTTTGAGACAGTGTGCATCGCAGTGAACATCGCGATGACTTGTACTGACGCCATGAAAAAGACGTCCCCCTCCCTCCAAATACATCCCGAGCCTCATCCCTGCCTCCAAGTCCATGAGGTGCTTTCGATGTCAAATCGAGGGCAAATCCGCTAAATACCGCCAAGCTTGAAAAACTTCTTCTGCCCCGTTAGGTGACTTTTCTGCGTCCACCTCATTGACCGCCTCTAGACGTTAGAAATTAGATATCGCCTTATGAGTTTGAGTCAGGGTTTGATAGCGACAGATTTGACCTAAGCAATAATGGGGGGGCATTTTAGAGAGAGAACGTGCCACGGGTAGGAGTTCAGTCTGTGAAGTTATTGTTGAGTAGACGACGAGCACTAAGTCCAACGATAATGTGACATTCTCTTGTTTTCGAATATTTCGAATATTGACTTTTTCGAATATTTCGAATAACCTCATGGTATGCAGATTTGTATACCATGACATCAGAAACTTAAAACTAGAGAGAAACACAATGAATACTGCTACAAAATTGCCAAGCGCTGAAGAAATGGCACTGGCTAAGCTTGGTAGCCAAGAGTTGTCAGCCGTTATAGAAATTAATGGTGAGGCTCAAAGGATTAATGTTGTCGATAAGTCTGGTAAGACTCACGAAGTCACTATTCCAGCAAGCGCATTAAATATGATGATTGAGGTGCTGACTCAATTAGGTCAAGGCAACTCTGTTAGCATCACACCTATTCATGCGGAACTCACAACGCAAGAAGGTGCTGATATGCTAAACATGTCTCGTCCTACTTTCATTAAGCTTCTGGATTCTGGTGATATTCCATTTAGTCGTACTGGCAACCGTAGAAAGGTAGCTTATGCTGATCTTATGGAGTACAAGCACCGGCTAGAAGAGAACAGACTCGCTGATCTTGCTGAACTATCGGCATTAGACCAAGAAATGGATATGGGATATTAATGGCGTCATATACGGTAATTCTAGACGCATGTGTCATGTATCCAGCTCCACTTCGAAGCTACCTAATGTACTTGGCCAACACTGGCCTGTTTAGAGCGCGATGGACAGAACAAATACATGATGAATGGACTCGAAATCTACTGAAAAATAGGCCAGAGCTAAATACAGAACAACTACAAAGAACTCGACAGTTAATGAACGCGAATGTTCCAGACTGTTTGATTGAAGGGTATGAGCCTTTAATTGATGGCCTTACTTTACCCGATGTTAATGATAGACATGTAGTAGCTGCCGCTATTAAAGGTCAGGCTGAGTCTATTATTACGTTTAACCTAAAAGACTTTCCTTCTAGCGAACTCGAACCTTTAGGTCTATCGGCAATACATCCAGACGAGTTCCTGTGCGACATGTTCGAATTGGACAATAGCGCATGTGTTAAGGCTGCTCAGCAACAAAGAGCTTCATTAAAAAGACCACCAATGAGCCAAGACGAGTTCTTAGCTTGCTTACAAAAACAGAGGCTCCCAAGCTTCGTCTCACACTTAAAGAGCTTCAAGTTGATGCTTTAGATCTGATTTGTAGACTTTAAACTGAGCCGCTTAATTGCGGCTTTTTTGTATACACTGTGGTGCTCACCACCTTGCAGCCAAGTAAACGTAACTTCGTAATCACTAGTTTTGTCACTGTTTGAGTTGTACCTGAGAACTGACTTGGACACTTCAATACCGATAACTAGCTACCGCTTCTCTTATCATGATGAAAAAAGAAAGCGTTTAATAGAGCGTAATAGAGCTTGGATCCGAAAGCATATCCTTATAGCGCTAACGCTCTTCTTCCTCTTTTATGCCGTCTGCAAACGCAGCGTCACTTGGGTTATCACCCTCATATGGTAGTAGAGTATTGTGCTTCATTGGAAGCCGTCCGGCTTCGCACGGTGATCGGACGAACTTCAACTAAAAAAAACACAGCCAGTTCATCAACACTTTCCATCGCCGCCACAAACAACAAGCCACTGTAATACCAATTAGAGAAAAAATATGATCTAATTAGGGCATCGCCATCTTACGGGAAAT
>NZ_SYUT01000141.1:0-1844 GCF_005146325.1 Vibrio genomosp. F6
TGGTGAGTAGACCACCGGAACCTCCCCGATAGCCTCTCGCAGAACCGTACGTGAACCTCTCAGCTCATACGGCTCCCATTAAGCCAACGCTGTTCCTAATCCTGCCCGCCAATGAGCGAACAAATGAGGTGCCTGCTCTATCAAGTTACCTATAAACTTGCAGGCGTTGATTTTGTGCTTCCTCAGCCTCTTATATTTTCGTCGAGCCCAACGGATTAACGTTAGATTTATATGACGACCAATGGCAGCCATCGCTGAGCGGTGAAACCGACCATAGTAGTAAATCCAACCTTGTATGATGGGATTTAGCCACTTAGCCATTTCGTTAATGCTCATCTCTGTACGACAGCGAACTCTTAACTTTCTTATCCTATACCTCATGGTCTTTAGAGCAGACTTGCTTACCGCAGGTGAAAAACTCATAAATAGATTATTTCGAATCTTTCCTTTCACTCTTCTGGCTCTGAATGTATACCCTAAGAAATCAAAGCTCGTTGTCTCATAGCTGCCTTTTCGACTGGTATCTTTGCAGTAAACTATCTTGGTTTTGGTTGGATGCAGCTCCAAACCGCAGGCATTAAAACGTAGCTTAAGTACTTTGAACATTTCTTGTGCTTCAAATAAGCTATTGCAATGCAATAACCCATCATCTGCATATCGACACCAAGGCACTTTTGGATAGTGTTTGCTTAACCACTTATCAAACACATAATGCAAGAATAAGTTTGCAAGCACTGGACTGATAATCCCACCCTGTGGCGTTCCCTTGCTTCGCTCTTGTAGCTCACCGTTTGGCATTTGCATTGGAGCAACTAGCCAACGACGAATGTACAACCTAACCCATTCATCTGTGATGTGTTTATCGACAGCTTTAAGTAATAATTCATGCGGAATGTTATCGAATAAACCTTTGATATCAAACTCAAGACACCAGTCATAGCGCCAGCACCTTTTACGAGTTACCGCTATGGCATCTAGCGCAGATTTCTTAGGCCTGTATCCATATGAATCATCTAGAAAGTGTCGCTCCACCTTGTGCTCAAACGACAGTAAAACAGTCATTTGCGCCACTCTGTCACTAACTGTGGGTATTCCAAGCAATCTTTCTCCACCACTTTTCTTTGGTATGGCAACTCCTTTTACTGGAGGTGGCATATAACTCCCTGAAGAAAGGCGGTTCCAGATTTTGTATAGATTACCTTTTAAGTTTTGCTCAAAATCCTGCAGACTTTGATTATCAATTCCTGCAGACCCTCTATTGGCTTTCACGAGCTTATAAGCTTCAGCTACTTGCCATTTATTGATTTGAAAAGGTTTTGTCTCTTCAAGACCAGTCTCCTCCTGTTTATCACAGTTGGACTGACTTGGAGACGGCTTAACGTTGCCCCTTCGCTCCGTATTCATTACAAATACTTCTTCACTACTACGAACAACTCCGCCCCAGTATCATGCGTTGGTACTCTCATACTCATGAATTTAGTCATTTGTATTTCTCCCTTGTCATCATGATGACTGGTTCCCGTGGTTCCTAAAAAGAGCCTGTTGTAAGTTCATGCTTGCTATACGCCGAGCACCACATACTCAACATTCGGAGTTCGCCAGTATGCTGCTCCTGAGATTACACGACGACCTCAGTTTTGATGCTAGTTAGGGATTAACGACGCGTCTACACAAGTTCGGGTTTACTCATCTCCTTACAACTCACCTCACCAAGATTTCTTCCTGACTTTCCTGCAACGCTTCTGACCATTACTCTTAATAACAGCCACTTACAGGCGGTTTAAAGCCGACTTCCGACAGTAGACTTTGAAGGGCCTACCTTCATCTCTTCTTAAGCTTACGCT
>NZ_SYUT01000142.1:0-372 GCF_005146325.1 Vibrio genomosp. F6
TAAACACTAAATTCAAATCGAAGTGAAATCGACAAGCGTTAGGAGTCACTCTTAAATTGTTTGTTAGCTTACAATTCTACAGATACAAGATTCCAGGTTGAAACATCAGCTTCACAGCTAAATACTTTACAGCCAAAAGACTTAATGAAGTCGAGATCATTCTTGATTTTTTGTTTATTTTTCCCATCATTTACTCTAGAAACATTACGGTAAACTTTATCACCAAGATAGATTTCTTTGATCCCTGACCGTGGAATTCTATAGCAATACATAGGTTGCCCTAGGTTACTATTTCTAATTTTGGTCCACTTACTATCTTTAGTTAATATTTCTTCAACCGTCGAATGATAGCTTGTAGTGGTCAACTGATAT
>NZ_SYUT01000143.1:0-269 GCF_005146325.1 Vibrio genomosp. F6
GTTTTCCGGATTGGTATTAGATCATAAAATTAACGGAATTGGTATAAGCCCCTCAGAGACTATCTATTGCGATTTGTTGGCCGAAGTACACCGTGCCAGAAATACATTGCTCTATAGTCCATGGAGACACAGATATCCATTCGACCGGATATGGTCCAGAAACAGATTTGGAAAATATAGAAAGATCGTTGGATAAAAAAATAGCTAGGTGTTGTATGGGAAGGTTGAAGTTTATCGGACGGTAGGTATGAAAAAAGCCTCAGCATTTC
>NZ_SYUT01000144.1:0-653 GCF_005146325.1 Vibrio genomosp. F6
TAACGCCCTGTTAAGGGGTGAGCAACGCAATACCGAAGCCGCTGCATACCACCTTAAACACTAAAACCAACGCATAGTGAAAATGCCACGTGTTGAGAATCCCTCTTAAACAGTTTGTTAGGTTTGTACTTAACTGTTTGCACTTCTCCGTTTAAGCATTGCCTTAGCCAAAGTTGTAACAGCGACAACCCTTGCCAGCATTTGCTTACTTTGAGCCTCACTTCTTTTTTCAACCTGTACATATCTAATTAGCTCATTTGAATGTAACTTCAAAGTGCTAACAGCAGCGTAAAAAGAGAAGTAATTATCCATTTCATGATCTTTCATTTTCGACAGGTCAGAAATATGTGTATCAAAGACATTGAGCGTCATGGACTCAGAAACTCGAGAAATTACCTTTGCCATATTAAACAAACGAATTTCTTCTGTTTCTTCTTGAGGCATTTTTTCTAAAGCCATAGCCAACATTTCAAGATTTCTGTTAACTTCATAGTCTAAAACTTTTTTGATTTTTCGCAGGTTTCCCCTACTTTTTACAACCCCGATGACTTCATTCAATATGTAACCTAATGCAAACGTCACTACAGGCAAAACGTCTTTATACTCTGTCCAGATACTACTCAATTAATTTATTCCTCGAAAAACCTAACGCC
>NZ_SYUT01000145.1:0-1855 GCF_005146325.1 Vibrio genomosp. F6
AGAGTGACTCCTAACGCTTAGCGAGTTCACTCCGGTTTGAAATTTGTGTTTACGGCGCAATGGTTTAGTTTGGGTGTTATAGCGTTGTCGCACCTTAATTGGGCGTTATACACTTCGAGGAAAATATGAAAGGTCCATTTTTCAAAAATATTCATGACAGCAAGCTTGTTGATGTCTGGTTTAACTCCGTGAGAAATAGCCTATGGACGAGCGCTGGAATGGTCGTAGCGGTGAGTACGGACAATATTATCGCTTGGGTTTTCACTATAATAAGTTATTTGTTTTTGGCTACCCAAGTAACACATGGTACTCGCGAGCCGTATGAGTACCTTAAAAAGATATACATCTATGACAATGATGGAAAGATATCAAAGTTAGTTTTTGATTTCCTTTTATTCAATTTACGGCTCATGCTGATGTTTACTCCTATTGCACTTGTCTGGTGGGCAAAGACTACAGGAAAAGTACCGATTTAGAACGTGTATAACAAACAATTTAAGAGTGATTCAGCACGCTTGGCATTTTGGGTTTGGATTGAGTTTAGTGTTTACGGTGGTCAAATAAAGTGTCGTGGTCGCGTGCTTCACACCTTAATTGGGCGTTATGTTAACTACCTGAAATTAGGCGTAAGTCTCATTTTGTGAGGCTTTAATTTGTTAGCTTGCACTCTAATTTTTTGATACAAGTTGCATAGTGGTTCTAATGAATAAAATAGTAATACTCTTCCCGCTAATTCTCGGAGGCTGCGTTCAACCATTAAAGACAGAAGTTGATGTTACGGAAATTAGCCCTTTCATTGAATTCAACGTAAACGATACTGTGGCGGTAATTAATACCCAACCTAGCCACGACAAAATAGTTGTAGCTGATCTTGATATTATGGCATTTACTGGATCAAAATTTGATTTTACCGAAACTTTGGTCGCAATAACTGAACAAGAATTGGTGAAAAGAAAAGCAACTATATCGTCAAAAAACCCAGCTAAAGAGTTGTCGATGTCAGTGGATAACTTAAGTTGTAAAAAAGGAATGTTTGGTCCATCGTGCACGACAAAAATCTCTATTTCTATCGGTAACGGATATAGTGCAATTTATACGGCTTATAGTGAAAATGGCTACGATGTACACGATACAGCAAGCCACACTTTAGGTGAGGCTGTATCAGCAATGTTTCGTGATCCGAAAGTTGTCACATATATGACTGACTCGTAAACATAACAAACAATTTAACCTGACTTACAACGCGTGGCAGTTTTACTTCAAATCAGTCCTAGTGATTATGGCGCAGTGCAGAACCTCTGCATTGCGTTGCTGCGCAAGTTAATTGGGCGTTATACACAAAGGCTCATAAATCACTTATTTATCAGGCAATTGTTGCTTATTTGCAGTGAGAAAGGATAATGTCAGGCTCTTTTTTACTCTAAATGTTGCTGATAATGCGCCTCGATAAATTTGTGTGTAAAAGCACTGCGTTAACAAAAACCGAAGCTATCCAACAGATTAATTCTGGCCGGGTTATGGTCAATGACGATGTTGTTATGAATGAGGCAACTCAAGTTCATGAAAATAATACGATATTGTTGAATGGTGTTAAGTTAAAAGCTCGTGATTTCCGCTATATTCTCATGCATAAGCCAGCGGGCACTATTTGCTCTAATATTGATGAGGTTTATCCATCTCTGTTCAATTACTTGAACGTTGATAACGTTTCGGAGCTTCACATAGCGGGTCGTTTGGATGCAGATACAACAGGTATGGTGTTAATTACTGACGATGGACGTTGGTCGTTTAATATCACGACACCAACGAAAGAATGTCGCAAAGTTTATCGTGTGTGTTTATCTCGTCCAATTTC
>NZ_SYUT01000146.1:0-234 GCF_005146325.1 Vibrio genomosp. F6
TGGAGATATGGACGCTCACATAGTGAGTTGACCACTGCGGAGTGGTAGTTCAGTTGGTTAGAATACCGGCCTGTCACGCCGGGGGTCGCGGGTTCGAGTCCCGTCCACTCCGCCACTTATTTAAAAAAGCCCTAATCGAAAGATTAGGGCTTTTTTACGTTTGTCGTTTGGGAAAATGATACCAATCTCTTGTGCGCATTTTTGCGACTTGGCCTCTGCACTCCAAAAAGCCAT
>NZ_SYUT01000147.1:0-372 GCF_005146325.1 Vibrio genomosp. F6
TCAATGATTATAACGACATTGTTTCTCAGGTATGTCGTGCTTGGAATGGCTTTTTGGAGTGCAGCGATCGCGTGACCAAAATGTGCAGTAGAGACTGGATAGAGCTGATCAGCTAGTTTTCCGGATTGGTATTAGATCATAAATTAACGGAATTGGTATCAGAGTGTTTTCCGGTTGATATCAATTATTTTCCCAAACGGCAAACGTAAAAAAGCCCTAATCTTTCGATTAGGGCTTATTTAAATAAGTGGCGGAGTGGACGGGACTCGAACCCGCGACCCCCGGCGTGACAGGCCGGTATTCTAACCAACTGAACTACCACTCCGCAGTGGTCAACTCACTAGGTGAGCGTCCATATCTCCAGGTCGGTCA
>NZ_SYUT01000148.1:0-319 GCF_005146325.1 Vibrio genomosp. F6
GTTTATCTCGTCCAATTTCGGACGATGTAAAAGCCAAGTTTAAAGAAGGCATTCAGTTGCAAGGTGAGCAGCAACTGACACGCCCAGCAGTTTTAGAAATCATTAGTTCTAAAGAAGTACTATT
Organism: Vibrio genomosp. F6; assembly: GCF_005146325.1. Classification (NCBI taxonomy): domain Bacteria; kingdom Pseudomonadati; phylum Pseudomonadota; class Gammaproteobacteria; order Vibrionales; family Vibrionaceae; genus Vibrio; species Vibrio genomosp. F6. The sequence continues at coordinate 125 of NZ_SYUT01000148.1, forward strand.
AACGATTACTGAAGGTAAATTTCATCAGGTAAAACGGATGTTTTCTGCTGTTGGTAATCGTGTGGTATCGCTTCATCGTGAAGCTATTGGTAAGGTTAATCTTGATGTCGATGTCGGACAGTGGCGGTACTTGACTGACGTAGAAATACAGTCCTTTACCAAGTAAAAACAGTGGACGTGATTTGTGTCTAACAA
>NZ_SYUT01000149.1:0-422 GCF_005146325.1 Vibrio genomosp. F6
GTAGGACATCGCCAGGCTTGTTTACTTGTTTTTAGATTTTGAAAAATCTAAAGGCAAAACTAGATAAAGCAATCTAACCATAAGACTTTATTTAGTAAAAGATACCACTGCGGAGTGGTAGTTCAGTTGGTTAGAATACCGGCCTGTCACGCCGGGGGTCGCGGGTTCGAGTCCCGTCCACTCCGCCACTTATTCAGAGTTTCAGCTCTTTAAAACTGAGATAGGGGTGTAGCTCCAATTGGCAGAGCAGCGGATTCCAAATCCGCGTGTTGGGAGTTCGAATCTCTCCACCCCTGCCATATATCAAGCCTCAGCAGAAATGCTGAGGCTTTTTTGCATTTGGATATGAGAGTTTTTTTCTAGAAAAAGCAGCGGATTCAGCTCATTCACAAAATAGCGCGTGTTGGGAGTTCGAATCTCTC
>NZ_SYUT01000150.1:0-1242 GCF_005146325.1 Vibrio genomosp. F6
ATTATCCACATCGGTGCTGGTTAACGTGCCTGAAGTCGAGATAGCCGTATCGGTTTCATCGATGGCGACGGTCGCACTGCTAACAGTGGCTTTGTCATTAGTGCCATTTATCGTCACCTTGATGGTTGATGGTGTGCCATCAATCGATGCCACAGTGAAGCTTTCTTCGACCTTATCGCCGACATTGAGTTGATTGAAGGCGCTGTTAGCAGTGAACGTCCAGTGTCCATTAGCATCGATGGTTAAGTCACCGTGGGCACCTGAAATGGAGTCCGGCGTGAACGTGTTGTCTGGATTATCGAGATCGGTGCTGGTTAACGTTCCTGAAGTCGAGATAGCCGTATCGGTTTCATCCACAGCGATAGTGGCCGTGCTAACCGTCGCCACATCATTGGTGCCATTGATCGTGACTTTGATGGTCGATGGTGTGCCATCAACCGACGAGACAGTGAAGGTTTCTTCAACCTTATCTCCCACATTCAACTGATTAAATGCGCTGTTGGCAGTGAACGTCCAATGGCCACTGGCATCAATGGTCAGGTCACCGTTGGTGCCTGAAATAGAATCCGGCGTAAACGCATTATCTGGATTATCGACATCGGTGCTGGTTAACGTATCTGACGTTGATACTGCTTTGTCTGTTTCATCCACACTGACCGTTGCAGAGCTAACCGTCGCTTTATCATTGGTACCATTGATCGTCACTTTAATTGTCGATGGTGTGCCATCAACAGACGAGACAGTGAAGGTTTCCTCGACTTTATCACCGACATTCAACTGATTAAATGCGCTGTTGGCGGTGAACGTCCAATGCCCATTGGTATCGATGGTTAAGTCGCCATTGGTACCAGTAAGTGAAGCAGCGGTAAACGCTTTGTCCGGATTATCGACATCGGTGCTGGTTAACGTTCCGGAAGTCGAGATAGCCGTATCGGTTTCATCCACAGCGATAGTGGCCGTGCTAACCGTCGCTGCATCGTTGGTGCCGTTAATCGTCACTTTGATGGTTGACGGGGTGCCATCAACCGAATTGACAGTAAAGGTTTCTTCAACCTTATCGCCGACATTTAATTGATTAAAGGCACTGTTGGCGGTGAAGACCCAATGACCATTGGCATCAATAGTCAGGTCACCGTTGGTGCCTGAAATAGAATCCGGCGTGAAGGTATTGCCTGGGTTATCTACATCGATACTGGTGAGGGTTCCAGAAGTTGAGATGGCCGTATCGGTTTCATCCACAGC